>NZ_JFZJ01000055.1 GCF_000636015.1 Rhodomicrobium udaipurense JA643 | reverse complement strand
TCGCCGCAATCCGCGCCCGCCGCCGCTGCGGGGTGCTTCTCATCTCGCACGACCTGCACGTGGTGCTCGGCGCGAGCGACCGCGTCGTGTGCCTTAATCGCCATATCTGCTGCGAGGGCGTGCCGCAGCACGTGGCTGCGCATCCCGAATATATGCGGCTGTTCGGCCCGGAAGCCGCTGCGAGCCTCGGCATCTACGGCCATCGGCACGATCACACGCACTCGCTTTCGGGCGACGTCTGCGGCGGGGGCACCTGACATGCTCGACGATTTCGTAACGCGCGCCGTGCTCGCCGGGCTCGGTGCTGCGGCGTTGGCCGCTCCGCTCGGCTGCTTCGTTGTGTGGCGGCGCATGGCCTACTTCGGCGAAACCGTCGCCTATTCCGGCCTGCTAGGCGTGGCGCTCGGCTTCCTCCTCGGCGTGGACCTGACGCTCGGCGTGATCGTGACCGCCGTTGCCATGGCGCTGCTGCTGTCGGGCCTGCAAGCGCAACGCGCGATCCCCTATGACACGCTGCTCGGCATCCTCGCGCATGTCGCGCTGGCATCCGGCCTCATCGCGGCGAACTTCGTGAGCGGCGCGCGGCTCGACCTCATGGGCTACCTTTTCGGCGACATCCTCGCGGTATCGCGGGCCGACGTTTTCTGGATCTGGGGCGGCGCGGCGGCGGTGCTCGCGGCGCTGACGCTGCTATGGCGCCCGTTGCTCGCGCTGACCGTGCATGAGGAACTCGCCGCAGCCGAGGGCGTGCGCGTGCGGCGGACCGAGACCGCGTTCATCCTGCTGATCGCCGTGACGGTCGCGCTCGCCATGAAGGTTATCGGCATCCTGCTCATCACGTCGCTGATGATCTTCCCGGCGGCAGTGGCGCGGCCTTTCGCGAAGACGCCCGAGCAGATGGCAGTGCTGGCGGCTCTGGCGGCGGCGGCGGCTGTGGCAGGCGGGCTGTTCCTGTCGCTGAAGCTCGACACGGCGGCGGGGCCGTCCATCGTGCTCGCGCTCGCCGCGCTGTTTTTTGTCGCGGCGGTACCCACGTTAGCGCTGCGGGGGCGGTGATCTGTCTCTGGGGGCCGAGGGGGGGAGGGAAGAGACATTTTACTCGGGATCCAACTGCGGGCATATCAGCAAAGGTTGTGCTGGCGCGAGAGAAGTTGTGCCCGCGGGCATGACCGCAAAATTCATGATGCGGGTAATGAAGCAAGCCAAAAACGAGGCACGGATTTTCCTGCGCATAAAACCTACAACTATCTTGGTAAGCGGCACATATCGGCTTAGGGGAAGCTTGTGTACTCGTACATTCGGAGATGAGTATGGAAGCTAAAAAACATTTACTGCTGCTTGGTGCGGGGTTTAGCCGGAATTGGGGCGGCTGGCTTGCTTCTGAAGTGTTCGAATACTTGCTTGGTATTCCGGAGATTTCCGATTGCCCCAAACTCCGCAGCCTCCTGTGGTCGACCAAGCTGAAAGGGCGCGGTTTTGAGGGTGCACTGGCGGATATGCAGGCGCAGTATGCGTGTTTGCAAGACGCGGAATCGAAAAAGCTGCTCGACAAACTGCAATCTGCTGTAGCCAAGATGTTTCAGGACATGAACGATGGGCTGGAACGGCGCACGTTTGAATTTTCGAATTCCTCTGCAAGTTCGGTGTGCGAATTCCTTGCCCGTTTCGATGCGATCTTTACCTTAAATCAGGATGTGCTGCTAGAGACGCATTACGACTTCGTGCAATGCCCGCCGCCGCATAGATGGTCCGGACGCGTTTTTCCAGGCATGGTCGCCACCCATCTCGGCGGACAATTACCGTTGTCCCGGAAGTCTTGGATACCCAGCGGAGAGCATAAGGTGCCGCGCGGTTCTCAACCGATCTTCAAGCTTCACGGTTCCACGAACTGGCAAGCCCCCGACAGTAGCAACATGCTTATAATTGGCGGCAACAAAAGCCCGACGATTCAGGCGCTGCCGCTTCTGAGGTGGTACAGTCAACAGTTCGCCGAGTATTTGCGCTCCCCTAATGCGCGCCTGATGGTGATTGGTTACGGCTTTCGCGACCAACACATCAATGAGTATCTTCAGGCCGCGAAATCCTCGGGGCTGCGGCTATTCATCATTGATCCCGAGGGAAGCGACGTAGTGGAGCGCATCAAATGGGCGTCGGGGGCGATTGGTGCCCCCGGTCATCCAACAGACCTTGAAGAAATGATTAACGGGGGATCAAGGCGTTCCCTACGCGAGATTTTCGGCGGTGACGACGTTGAGCTTGCGAAGGTGAAGCGGTTCTTCGACTCTTAGTCATCCACCTCGCCGTCTGAGGTTCGATCCTCAGTAGTCCGCAAAGCGATTTGAAAGCGGAACACCGATCTAACAAAATTTTTATAGCCGCTTATTCGGCTTCCGGCCTAAGGCGGCCCGCATCCGAGCCACGCCCACGCTTATCACTGCGACGCCATCGTTTTTTCGCCTCACCCACCTAAAAAGGAACGTCGCCGATTTATCGAGCCGGTCCGTAACCCCATGCGCAGCATTAAAACCTCACCACACCCCCGCGCCAATTCGAACGCTGGCCTTCGCGCGGTTTTTCTCCTATGACCAAGGCAAAAGAAAACCGGCGATCCGGAGAAGGACCAATGAGCGACACGCGTGAACCGAGGCACATGACAACCGCAGTGAAGGTTGGGGGCGTGACCGTGGGCGGAGGCGCGCCGGTCGTCGTGCAGTCCATGACGAACACCGCCACCTCCGACGTCGACGGCACGGTCGCGCAGGTCGCGGCCCTCGTGCGGGCGGGCTCCGAGCTTGTGCGCGTCACCGTGGACCGCGACGAAGCCGCCGCCGCCGTGCCGCACATCCGCGACCGCCTGCTCGCGCAGGGCATCGACGTGCCGCTCGTCGGCGACTTCCACTATATCGGCCACCGCCTCCTCGCCGATCACCCGGCCTGTGCCGAGGCGCTCGCGAAATACCGCATCAATCCCGGCAATGTCGGTTTCCGCGACAGCCGCGACGACCGCTTTTCCAAGATCATCGAGATTGCGCTCAAGCACGACAAGCCCGTGCGCATCGGCGTGAACTGGGGCAGCCTCGATCAGGATCTGCTGACCGCGATGATGGATGAGAATTCCCGCGCAGCGAAACCCAAAGATACGCGCGACGTGATGCACGAGGCCATCGTCACCTCTGCGCTGAAGAGCGCGCAGCTCGCCGAAAGCCTCGGCATGGGCAAGGACAAGATCATCCTCTCGGCGAAAACCAGCTCGATTCAGGATCTCATCAGTTGCTACACGCTGCTCGCCTCGCGCTGCGACAACGCGCTGCATCTCGGCCTGACCGAAGCGGGCATGGGGTCGAAGGGCATTGTCGCGTCGGCGGCGGCGCTCGGCATCCTGCTTCAGAAGGGCATCGGCGACACGATCCGCGTTTCGCTGACGCCGGAGCCGGGCGGCGCGCGCACGAAGGAAGTCGAGGTCGCGCAGCAGATCCTTCAGACGATGGGCTTCCGCACCTTCGTGCCGATCGTGGCCGCGTGTCCCGGCTGCGGGCGCACCACGTCGACGCTGTTCCAGGAACTCGGGCAGAACATCCAGACGCATCTGCTTGAGAACATGGCGGAGTGGCGCAAGACCTATCCGGGCGTAGAGACGCTGAACGTGGCCGTCATGGGCTGCGTGGTGAACGGGCCTGGCGAGTCGAAGCACGCCGACATCGGCATTTCGCTGCCGGGCACGGGCGAGACGCCCGCCGCGCCGGTGTTCGTCGATGGCGAGCGGGTTGCGACGCTTCGCGGCCCGACGATGGCCGACGATTTCATGGTGATGGTGCAGGAGTATATCGAGAAGCGCTTCGGCCAAGGCGCGCCGAAGGGCC
Organism: Rhodomicrobium udaipurense JA643; assembly: GCF_000636015.1. Classification (GTDB taxonomy): domain Bacteria; phylum Pseudomonadota; class Alphaproteobacteria; order Rhizobiales; family Rhodomicrobiaceae; genus Rhodomicrobium; species Rhodomicrobium udaipurense. The sequence continues at coordinate 17,950 of NZ_JFZJ01000055.1, read as the reverse complement.
AGCGGATGCCGCTCAAGGCCGCGGAGTAGCTACGACGACGTGATGCGCCCCGCTTGCTGGATCAGGCGGGGATAGTCGCGCATACGATACCCTGATTACTCCCGTTTTGGTCTGCCAAAAGACCTCTCCGCAGCCAAATCTCCGATTGAGGAAGTTGATCTTCGTCCCAATCTGTATCCGGCAAATTTCCAAGTCCGGACATTAAATGCGTTACTAGATATTTAACATCCACTTTCTCTTCTGATCGCGTTCGATAGCGATTCCGAGGAAACTCGACTGACCAGCCTGAAGGAAATTGCCTCTTCAAAGCTTCAACCCAACCATCGCCTCTCGTCAGTGCGTAAAATAATTCTTCGGTTTTTGTCTGGTACGCAATGATCAGAGGGATGGCGTAGAGAAGCTGTATCGGGTTACGAGAGGCCCAAACTGAAGATAGCGTCTTGAGTATTTCCATACACCTCTCGATATCGCGGGGAGCAACGTGAAAATGTTCAAAAGCTGATATGATAAAGGCTTCCTCCTGCGAAGTCGGCGCTTCCATTTTATTATAGTTTATACATTCGCGAACCGCTATTTCCTGCACGAGCTTGTCGAGCTTGGGTAAGGAGAAGGTATATGTACTATCGAAGAAGCGGCGCAGGTAACCGCTTCCGTCGAAGCTATGTCCGTACACACCGTTCACAGAGTGGGATAACTGCTGCGTATTCGTCGCTAGAACGAAAGCCACATTCGGCATACCGAAAAGATGCTTCACACGTTCTAGAAGTTGCACCGCGTAGGTGGGGCGACACCTATCCAACTCATCAATCAGGATTATTAGGGGAAGTTTTTCCGGAACCCTCTGATCGAATAGCGTTTGCAATTTTTTCTTAAATGAAGCTACAGCATTTTTGTTTTCTCTGAACCTATCGATATACTTTGAGAACCCATCAATTGCCTGATTGGCTTCTCCATTAAGGGCATCCTTTATGCCATCAATGCCGCCTTCTGAAATTATATAGCTAGCTCCGACCTTCGCTGTCGAGCGGGCCAATGCCCAGGCGACTTTTGCGCCTTGCGATTTAGCGTCAGCCCATCCCTTCCGCTTCTTGCCGGTCAATCGAGACAACACCTCATCAAGCGCGGCGAGGATCGCAACAAGCGGATCTGCGGCGTGATCGTCGGCCCATGCGTCTATTATGACTGCGGTATAGCCGTCTTTTTCGAGGTCTCGCGCAAAGCGTTTGAGGAAAAAGGATTTTCCTTGTCCCCACGGCGCATCGATGTTGAGAACGAAGGATTGCCCCCGTTCAGCGCGTTCATCCGTGCGACCGAGTAGAAATTTCTTTAGGAACTCCGCCTCTTCACGACGCCCAAGGTGATCGTCGCTCCACGGATCAATTGCGGCAGAACCATTTTCTTCGGAAGCCATCTCGAACCTCAGCAGATAAATATCTATCAATCTGTAGAGAGATGTTTCCGAGTCGGCAATCCCATGTCGCCGCACTCCCGCCGCAAGCCTGAACGCATTCTGAACGCGCGGTTCCGGGGCCGTTCAGGCGGCATCGCTTAAGGTTCTTCCATAAGGTCAAGCAGACCTGGTGGAGGCCAACATGAAGACCCGCATCGCGCTTTTTGCTCTTTCGCTCATCGCCCTGCCGCTTACTGCGGCGCAGACCGCATCCGCCGAGCCGTACGGCGCGCAGGTCGCTCGCGACAGAGCGCACATCGTGCACCATCGCCGTCAGATCCAGAAGGACAAGCAGGAGGCCGCCTATTACGCCGGTCGGCAGGCGCAGGCCGCTCGCGACGGCAACTACGGCGCGGCGCGTTACTTCGGCCATAAGAAGCGGCAGGAGCAGGCGCAGATTCACGAGCAGCGGCGGAAGCTGTGGCGCGACCGCGCAGAACTTCGTCGCGACCGCTATTGGCGCAATCATTATTAATCGCGCCCTGACCGCAGCGCATCGCGCGCAAGGTCCGAGGTGGCCGGGAGAAATCCCGGCCATTTTGTTGTGCGTGTCGCCGACAGTACCGCCGGATCTGCGCCGCGTTGGCGAAACGCCCAGAGCGCGCCTTTGATGGACTCAAAGGCGCGCTCGTTAATCTCTCATGATCCTATCGCAAAAGCGGCGTTTTGCGGTTCTAGCTGACGCTGCGCTGCCACCAACCCTTTTTCGGCGGGCCGGTACGCACCGGCTTGGGCTTGGGTTCCGGCGCGGGGGGCGGAAGGATCGCGATCTCCGCTTCAACCTTGACCTGCTCCTCCGCCGGTTCGTCCGGTTTCGCCTCAACGGCTTCCGCTGCGTCTGCGTTTGGCGACTGCGGTGCATCGGCTTCGACTGCCGACACCTCCAACTTGGCCTCCGCCTCGGCTGCGGGTTCGCTCGCAACCTCTGCCGCAAGTTCGGCGACCGCTTCGGACTGGGCCGGAGCGCTGGAAGCGGCGTCGGCCGTCGCATCCTCGCCGACGGCCTGAACGGACTGCGGCCCGGCTTCAACTGCCGTCGAGGTTTCGACGGGCGCGACCTCAACGGATTGCTCCAGCTGCGGCGCCGTATCGGCGTGCGCTTCCGCCGTCACGGCCTCAGCCGCTGGCGACGGCACGACCGGAAGTCCGTGCTCGAAGTCGATCTCGGGTTGCTCGCCAAGTCCGGGGATCTCACCGGGCTGGCCCGCAAAATCCTCGCGATGACGCCTGCCACCGCGACGGCCTCTGCGCCTGTTCCGGCGGAACTGGCCTTCCTGACGGCCCTCGACGCTCTCCTGGCTACTCTCACCATTCGCGACTGAAGCCGCTTGCGCGCCGGCCTCCGTCACGCCCTCGTCGGCACCGTCCGTATCGTCATCATCATCGTCGTCATCGGAGCCTTCCGGCATCGAGACCGCATGACCGTTCGGAAGCGGTGCATCGGCGGCGGCGTCGCCCCGGCCGCGCCGACGGCGGCGCTTGCGGCGAGACGTCCGCTTCTCGCCTTCGCCTTCAGCAGACACAGGTGCGGCAGGGGAGGACCCAGGCTCGGCTTCCTCTTCCTCGTCCGTCTGCGCCAACGACGCAGTTTCCATGTGAACCACGCGCGAGTCGCCCACGATCGGCGGCACCGCTTCGGCGCCCCGCTCAAGCACGAAATGCGCGCCGTGCGCCTTGTCGTCCGGCTGAAGAACGATTGTCACGCCGTAGCGGAGTTCGATATCGCGGAGATAGGAGCGCTTGTTGTTGAGGATGTAAAGCGCGGCTTCCGTCGACGCGGTCAAGGTGATGTTGGCCGCTCCTTGCGTCCGCAGGTGATCCTCGATCGATCGCAGGATCATCAGCGCCACAGACTCGGTCGACCGGATGTGGCCGACGCCCTGGCAGACCGGGCACGGCACAGTCGACACTTCGACGACGCCCTGACGCAGCCGCTGACGCGACATCTCCAGAAGGCCGAAATGGCTGATATGGCCGACCTGGATGCGGGCGCGGTCGTGACGCAGGCTTTCCTTCAGCTTGCGTTCCACGGAGCGGTTGTTGCGCCGCTCGTCCATGTCGATGAAGTCGATAACGATGAGGCCCGCGAGGTCGCGCAGGCGTACCTGCCGCGCAACTTCCTCGGATGCTTCCATGTTCGTCTTCAGCGCGGTGTCTTCGATGGAGTATTCGCGCGTCGACCGCCCGGAGTTCACGTCGATGGCGACGAGCGCTTCGGTCTGGTTCAGCACGATATAGCCGCCGGACTTCAGCGTGACCACCGGGCTGAACATCTGGTTCAACTGACGCTCGACCTCATACTTGGTGAAGATCGGCTCAGGTTCCTTGTAGAGCAGCACGTTCTTCGCATGGCTCGGCATGAGCATGCGCATGAATTCTTTCGCCTCGTGATGCGCTTCTTCGCCCGCGACAAGAATTTCGTCGATGTCCTTGTTGTAGAGGTCGCGGATCGAGCGCTTGATGAGGTCGCCTTCCTCGTAGACGAGGCAGGGCGCGGTGCTCTTCAGCGTGAGATCGCGGACATTCTCCCACAGGCGCAGTAGATATTCGAAGTCGCGCTTGATCTCGGCCTTGGTGCGCGACGCACCCGCCGTGCGGATGATGAGGCCCATGCCTTCCGGCACATCGAGTTCCTGCGCGATTTCCTTCAGGCGCTTGCGGTCTGCCGGTACGGTGATCTTACGCGAGATGCCGCCGCCGCTGGCCGTGTTCGGCATCAGCACGGTGTAGCGGCCCGCGAGCGAGAGGTAAGTCGTCAGCGCCGCGCCCTTCGAGCCGCGCTCCTCCTTCACAACCTGAATCAGGACGATCTGGTTGCGCTTGATGACTTCCTGAATCTTGTAGTGACGCCACCGGCGCTTGTGACGCTGCGGCAGTTCTTCGAGCGCGTCCTCGGAACCGACGACCTCGACCGGCGCGGGCGTGGCGCTTTCCGGCACGGAAATAATGCCGCCGTCGTCCGAAGCCGACCCGCTGTCATCATCGCCTGCGTCGTCATCGCGAGAGCGATGCTTCGCCCTCGGCTGCTTGTCGTCCGCGTCCTCGACTTCGTCGTCATCGTCCTCTTCGTCGTCGTCCGAATCTTCGTCCTCGAGCTCGTCGTCGTCCTCGTCAGCCTCGTCATCTTCTGAATCGGGGCCGCCGTCCACGTCGTCGGGATGGCTCGGAATTTCGTCGCGAGCTTCCTCGCCGCGCGCGATGGCGGCCGTGAACTCTTCATAAAGCGTGGGCGGAAGCACGGCTTCGAGCGCGATCGCACCGCCATTGCCGGATTCGCCAGCGATGTTTTCTTCGGGCGCGGTTTCGCCTGCGTCGGCCTGATCCGTAGGCGTGGCGTCAACCGCCGCGGCGAATTCAGCCCGAACGTCCTCGCTCGGAGCTTCGCCAGCGGCTGCCGCGACATCGGGCTGGCTCTCGCCGTTGCTTGCCTCGGTGGATGTTTCCGTGCCGCCTTCGGCTTCAGGCGCCCTGTCGGCGGACCTGCGATTTGGACGGCTTTCGCCCGCGTCGCGGTAACGGCCCTGCCGGTCCGCCGCCTCTTCTTTCATCAGCTGTTCGCGGACAGCGACCGGGATCTGGTAATAATCCGGATGGATTTCGGCGAAGGCGAGAAAGCCGTGGCGATTGCCGCCGTAGTTCACGAACGCCGCTTGAAGCGAGGGCTCGATACGGGCAACCTTGGCCAGATAGATGTTGCCTCGAAGCTGCTTCCGCGACGCCGACTCGTAGTCAAATTCCTCGACGCGATTGCCACGCGTCACCACCACCCGTGTCTCTTCCGGGTGGGTGGCATCGATTAACATCTTGTTTGCCATTGCAAATGCTTCCTGGCGCGCCCGCGCCAAAGCGTGGCCTCGCGATCATGGCGACATGATCGAGCGGACCGGCCGGACGGACGCACTGTTTGTTGATCGCGCTCTCGCCGCTTCGAACCAGCGCAAGGCTGGGAGCGCCGTCTTTTCCATTTTGGAGAAAGAGGGTCGACAGGCTTTGGATGCCGGACACGGCACCTTTCATATCAAGCAAGTCGGAGCGCGAGGTTGACATTGTTGTTGAGTCTCGGCTCGCCAACGGGCCCGTTTCTTCCTCGAAACGATGCGGCGAGACCACGATTCCGTGGCGATTTATTGTTCAGGGATTCAACATCCCGGCTGCTTTGCCTTCGACACTCGCGGTGCTGCCCAATCCAGATGGATCGATGCCCGTGGGCGATTGCCAAATTCACCACCTGATCCTGCTAGGCGGATTAGCAAAGCAGAAGCCAGCCTAATCGACCAGGATTGACATACCTCTAATACGTTGTGTTTGGCTTCGCTGCAAGCAAGACCTAACCGACGTCCAACGAATTGGTGAAAACGCGGGATGCATCACGGCTCCGGCGGCGGCGAGGTGGACGCCGACAAGCCCATGCTGTAGGACGTGGCACCAGTGCTCTGGCGCATACGTTTGGTCCACCTCGCTGCACGATCTCAAGCAAACGCATGCACCTCCAAGAGCACTAGCAACCAATTGATCTAGTGCAGTTTCGAATTTTGCATTTGATGACGGTGCCACCAACGGGGGTGGATCAAATGTAAAATTCAAGGCACTAGGGGCATCGAACCATGGAGCCCGGCCTGAGACCTTCATCGGCTTTCGCGGCGTGTTGCGCTTTCCTCGTACTCGCCCTGTTCATGAGCGCCGCGCGCGCCGAAGACATCGTGGTAAGCGCGAAGATCGGCGGCGACAGCCAGCGCACGCGCTTCGTCGCCTTCGTCTCCAAAGCGGTCGAGTTTCGTGTTTTCTCCATGGCCGATCCTTACCGGATCGTGATCGACATGCCTGAGACCGACATCCAGGTGCCGGGCGGCAAGGGGCGCGGGCTGATCCTCTCGTCGCGGTCGGGTCTGCTCGCGCCAGGGAAGTCGCGCATCGTGATCGACCTCGCCGCGCCCGCGCTTATCGAGAAAGCCGAGTTGCTGCCGCCCGAGAACGATCTTCCGGCCCGGCTCGTGATCGACCTCGCTCGCACGACACACAAGACGTTCCTCGCCTCCGTCAAGGCTCCGCCACCCGCGCCGAAGCCGGAGGATGAGCCGCAAAGCGCCGCCGCGAAGCCGGATGCCGGAGACAGGCGTCCGCTCATCGTGATCGACCCCGGGCACGGTGGCATCGACGCAGGCGCGGTTGGCCGTGTTACGAATGCGCTTGAAAAGGACATCACCTTCGATTTCGGCAAGAAGCTCGCCGCGAAGCTCGAAGCGACGGCGCGCTATCGCATCCTGATGACGCGAACGTCGGACGTCTTCGTTTCCCTCGACGATCGTTCGGCCATATCGGTTAAGGCGAAGGCGGACCTTCTCATCTCGATCCACGCCGATGCCCTGGACCCGAAACGCCTCGGCGTGAAGGCGCTGAAGGAGGTTCGCGGCGGCACCATCTACACCCTGTCGGAAGAAGCCTCCGACGACCAGGCGAACGTCATCGCGCAGAACGAGAACAAGGTGGACGTGCAGGCGGGCGTGGCAAGCGAGCAGACTGCGCCGGTCGTTTCCGAGGAGATTGCGTCGATACTCAACGATCTCGAAAACCGGATCAAAAAGAACCGATCGACCGCCATCGCGCACTATCTCATCGACCACATGAAGGGCAAGATGAAGTTCAACATCCGGCCGCAGCGCTCGGCGAACTTCCGCGTGCTGAAAGCGCATGGCGTGCCCGCGATCCTGATCGAACTCGGCTATCTCAGCAATGAAGACGACGAAAAGCTCCTTATCTCGGAAGAGTGGCGTACAACGATCTCATCGGTTCTGGGGGAGGCAATCAGCGCGTTCATGTCGGAACGGCAGGCGCACATTCCCTTGTGAGCCGGGGGGCGGATGCGCACGCCCGCAAGCGCAGCCGCGGCCGTGTCCCCGTTAACCCGCGGTTGTACAGGATATGATGTTGTGGTTTAGCCGGGTAGAATAAGGAATATATGCTGTCACAATTTGGGCATGCCGTTATGCTCGTGATGGCGTCGCCGAACCCCCTCCGGTCGCTTTGTTTGGTCTGATCGTGGAACCGGCCGAATAATCAAGCGTGGAACTGATGCAAAGCAAGCCGCCTGTACTGCCGCCCCCCGTGAAGAAAAAGCGCCACAGGAGTCTCTTCCTGAGCTTTCTCGGGTTTGCGTTCACGGCAGGCGTTTTCATATTCATCGCCGCAGCTGCCGGAGCGGCCTATTTTCTCTGGACGATTTCGCAAGATCTTCCGGACTATGACAAGCTTGCCAATTACAAGCCTCCTATCATTACGCGCGTGCACGCCGGCGACGGTCGCCTCATCGCGGAATTCGCGAAGGAACGGCGGATCTACGTTCCCGTTCAGGTCATGCCCAGGCCGCTTATCAACGCGTTCCTCGCGGCCGAGGACCAGAGCTTCTGGGAACATGGCGGCCTCGATTTTCGTGGCATACTGCGCGCCGTCTACAACAACCTGACGAAAAACAAGAAGGAAGGCGCGTCCACCATCACCCAGCAGGTGGCCAAGAACTTCCTTTTGACGAGCGAGCGATCCTATCTCCGCAAGGCGAAGGAAGCGATCCTTGCCGTCCGCATCGAGCGCGCCTACACGAAGGAGCGCATCCTCGATCTTTATCTGAATCAGATCTATCTCGGGGGTGGCTCCTACGGCGTTGCAGCAGCGGCCCTGCGGTACTTCGGCAAGGAGCTGAACGACCTGCAATTGCACGAGGTCGCCTATCTCGCCGCGCTGCCTAAAGAGCCGACGAAGCTGCAACTCACCACCGCGCGGCCCGGCAGCAAAGCCTTCCAGGACGCCCTCCTGCGGCGCAACGACATCCTCAACAACATGGCGCGCTTCGGCTTCATCAAGCAGGAAGATGCGGATCAGGCGAAGAAGCAGCCGCTCGAAATGGTGTCGCGCTCTGTCGGCCCGTCGACCTTCGCCGCCGAATATTTCGCCGAGGAAGTTCGCCGCACGCTCGCCGACATGTACGGCCTCGAAGACACGGACGACAATTCCAGCGTCTATGCGGGCGGCTACTCGGTGCGCTCCACGCTCAATCCCGGTCTCCAGATGATGGCGCGCTCAGCCCTGCGCGCCGGGCTCGTCAACTTCGACCGCAAGCATGGCTGGCGCGGGCCGATCACGAAAATAGATCTCGCCATCGCCAACGATTGGGGCACGAAGCTCGCCGAGGTGCCCGCGCTCTCGGACGTCGATCCGTGGCGGCTCGGCGTCGTGTTGCAAACCGCGAAAGACAAGGCCGTTATCGGCTTGCAGCCGGGACGCTCGTCGAACAATACGCTGGATACCGAACGCAAGACCATCGAACTCGGCGCCGATGGCGCGAAATGGGCCTTCGAGAGGATCAGGACCAAAACGAAGGGCCCTATCGGCATCAGCGACATCCTTACAGTCGGCGATGTCGTGTATGTTTCCCCGCCGAACGAAATCGACCTCCTGAAGGAGCGCGAGCGCAATCCGAAGCTCGCGGAAGGCAAGACCGCGCTGCCCGCCTGGTCGCTGATGCAGGTGCCGCAGATCGGCGGCGCGACCGTTGTCATGGACCCGCATACCGGCCGCGTGCTTGCTCTTGTCGGCGGCTTCAGCTTCGCGGAAAGCCAGTTCAACCGCGCGCTGCAAGCGCGTCGGCAGCCGGGCTCGTCGTTCAAGCCGATCGTCTACGCCGCCGCCCTCGACAACGGCTACACGCCCGCATCCGTGGTGAACGACGCCGTCTTCTCGGTGGATCAGGGCAACGGACAGGGCGAATGGAAGCCATCGAATTACGACAAGCAGGTGCACGGCCTACAGCCGCTCCGTATCGGCATCGAGAAGTCGCGAAACCTGATGACGGTGCGGCTCGCGCAGGATCTCGGCATGCCCATCGTCAGCGAATATGCGCGCCGTTTCGGGGTCTATGACGATCTCCCGCCGCTGCTCTCCATGGCGCTCGGCGCCGGCGAGACGACGCTCATCCGGCTGACGACCGCCTATTGCATGTTCGTGAACGGCGGCAAGAAGATCAACTACACCTTCATCGACCGCATCCAGAACCGCATGGGCCAGACGATCTGGCGGCACGATAACCGCGCCTGCGACACCTGCAACGCGGAGTCGTGGAGGGGTCAGGAAGAACCACAGCTCAACGACGAACGCACGCAGATCATCGACCCGATGACGGCCTATCAGGTCACTTCGATGCTTGAAGGCGTCGTCGTGCGAGGCACGGGGTCCATCGTCTGGAAGCGGGTGCAGAAGCCGCTCGGCGGCAAGACCGGCACGACGAACGACGAAAAGGACGCCTGGTTCATCGGCTTCTCGCCCGACATCGCGATGGGCATCTTCATCGGCTACGACAACCCGCAGCCGATGGGCCATGGTGAAACCGGTGGCGAGTTGGCCGCGCCCATCTTCGCCGATTTCTTCAAGATGGCGCTGAAGGACAAGCCCGCCGTTCCGTTCCGCATGCCCGCCGATATCCGGCAGGTGCGCGTCAACAAGCGCACGGGCCAACGCACCGATCCGGCCGATCCAGACGCCATTACCGAATATTTCAAGCCGGGCACCGAGCCGCCGGAAGGCTACGCGACCGCCTCTGCGTCCTACCCTGCGGGAGACCAGCAACCGGGCTATGGCGGCCAGCCGGGAGGTTACGGTCAGCAGGGTGGCGGGTATCCGGGCGAAAGCGGCGGAGGCTGGAGGCAGCCGCCGTCTCAGCCGTCGTCCGGCGGATGGGGCCAGCCGCAACCGACGCCCCCAAGCCAGCCTGGCACCGCAGGCGGCTACCCGCCGCCCTACGGACGGACCGCGCCCAGCCCCGGAGGCTTGTACTAGCCTGTTGCAATCCTATCTGCGTCCGGAGCACTTCTCTGGATGCAGACAGGATCGGCATTTTGGGCTGGAACTCAGCGCTGCCCGGTGCGATTGTCGAAATCAGCCCCAACGCCCGGCGAGCGCGCGCAGAGTACACTGGCGCTATGTTGGCTTAATCTTTACAGTTTTGTAATAACGGACCTGGATGCCAGTGTTGCGCTCCGGCTCCTGCTTCACAGACGGAACTTCTCCATGCGCCCTGAAACACAAGCCATCGTCGACGAAATCAAGCAATCCCTCTCGCTTCTGCGGAGGTATCTTTGACTGGGATAAAGCAAAGATCCGCCTCGCGAACCTGAACGAGATCGTCGAAGACCCGACGCTGTGGGACAATCCGCAGCGCGCGCAAAAGCTGCTCCGCGAGCGGCAGCACCTCGACACCGCGCTCACCGCCTATTCGCAACTCGCCGCGCGCCTCGACGACGCCGTCGGCCTCATCGAACTCGGCGAGGAAGAAGGCGACGAGGAGGTGGTGAAAGAGGCCGAGGCGTCGCTCGCCGTGCTGCAAACCGAAGTGCAGAAGCGCGAAGTCGAAGCGCTGCTTTCGGGCGAAGCGGATGGCAACGACACCTTCCTCGAAGTCCATGCGGGCGCGGGCGGCACCGAGAGCCAGGACTGGACCGAAATGCTGCTGCGCATGTACATGCGCTGGGCCGAGGAGCAGGGCTACAAGGTCGAATTGATCGAAAGCGCGGCGGGCGAAGAAGCCGGGCTGAAATCGGCGACGATCCAGGTGAAAGGCTCGAACGCCTTCGGCTGGCTCAAGACCGAGTCCGGCGTGCATCGCCTCGTGCGCATCTCGCCCTATGACTCAAACGCGCGCCGCCATACGAGCTTCGCGTCGGTCTGGGTTTATCCGGTCGTGGACGACACCATCGATATCGCGGTGAACGAAAGCGACTGCCGCATCGACACCTACCGCGCGAGCGGCGCTGGCGGCCAGCACGTGAACACCACCGACAGCGCGGTGCGCATCACGCATGTGCCGACCGGCATCGTGGTGCAATGCCAGATGGAGCGCTCGCAGCACAAGAACCGCGCAACCGCGTGGAACATGCTGAAGGCGCGGCTCTACGAGCAGGAACTGAAGAAGCGCGAGGATGCCGCACACGCCGCCGCCGCATCGAAAACCGACATCGGCTGGGGCCACCAGATCCGCTCTTACGTGCTCCAGCCCTATCAGATGGTGAAGGATCTTCGCACCGGCATCGTGAACACGAACCCGCCGGCCGTGCTCGATGGCGATCTTACCGCGTTCATCGAGGCGGCGCTGGCGCAGCGCGTGCATGGCGGCGGCCCGGCCAAGGTCGAGGATCTGGATTAGTGGCGGAGCAAACCCCGCCGCGCCTCATCATCTTCGACTTCGACGGCGTCATCGCCGACAGCGAGGTTTTGGCCTGCGGGGCGCTTGCCGCCTATGCGGGCGACCTCGGCGCGCCGATGACATGGCAGGAGGCGGCGAAGCTGTTCGTCGGCAAGCGCGCGTCCGACGAGGTCGCCACCATGGAAGCGCTGGCGGGCCGTCCGCTCCCGGACTTCCTGCCCGAGCTTGAGCGCCGCACGTTTGCGCTATTCGAGCGCTCGCTGCGCCCCATCCCCGGCGTCGCCGACTTCATCGAGCGCCACGCGGACATCCCGCGCTGCATCGCGTCGTCGAGTTCGCCGCGCCGGATCGCCCTGTGCCTGCGCGTAATGGGCCTCACCGACCGCTTCCCGCGCGGCATCTACAGCGCCGAGACCGTGGCGCGCGGCAAGCCGTTTCCCGATATTCTCCTGAAGGCCGCGCGCGAAGAAGGCGTGGAGCCGCGCGATGCCATCGTGATCGAGGATAGTGCGGGCGGCGTCCGCGCGGCGGTTGCGGCGGGCATGCGCGTAATCGGGCTTCTAGCCGCGTCGCATCTGCCGCCGAACCACGAAGCGGCGCTCGTCGCGGCGGGCGCGACGTTCATCGCCCGCGACTATGACGAAGTTGCCCGCATCATTGATGCGCTATAAGGCACACGCGATCTCCGCCACGATGGCGCGAGCGGCGGCGTTTGGATCGGCAGCGCGCGTGATCGGGCGGCCGACGACAATATAATCCGCGCCCGCGGCGATGGCCTCCGCAGGCGTCGCCGTACGCGCCTGATCGTCGCCCACAACGCTAGCGCTTGTCGGGCGAATGCCGGGCGTCACGACCGCAAGCCGCGAACCGAAGGCGCTTTTCAGCGCACGCGCCTCAAGCGCCGACGAAACGATGCCGTGGAACCCCGCATCAGCCGCAAAGCCCGCGCGCGTGAGCACGAGGTCGCTGGCGGATAGCGTGATGCCTTGTCCCGCGAGACTTTCCGGCCGGGCGTTCGTAAGCAGGCTGATGCCGAGCAGCTTCAGCGACGAGCCCGCCGCGCCACGCACCGCCGCCGCGACCGTCGCGTCATCCTGCGCGTGCACCGTGAGGAACGCCGCGCCGAGTGCCGCCACGCGAGCCGTCGCCCGCTCAACGGTGGCGGCGATGTCGTAGAGCTTCGCATCGACGAATACGCTCGCGCCGCCTTCCGCCAGCCGCTTCACGAGCGCCACGCCGTCTGCCGTCATCAAGAGTTCGAGGCCGATTTTCGCCACCGCATGCGGCAGCGCAAGCCGGTGCCAGAAGGCCGCCGCTTCGTCCGCGTAGGGGAAATCCAGCGCCACGATCAGTTTCTTCTCGGCTTCGGTCTCGAACGGCATCGGCATCCTCGCTGCTTTTTCGCCAGTGCTCTGGCGCATATTTTTGATCCACGTTGCGGCACGCTCTCCAGCAAAAATATGCGCCTCAAGAGCACCAGCAACCAATTGATTCTAGTGCAGTTTCGAATTTTACATTTGATGACGGCGCCAGCAGCGGGCGTGAATCAAATGTAAAATTCACTGCACTAGCCTGCCGGAAAGGCGCGCCTGAACCAACCGATTTCAGGCCCATCATGGCAGGGATGAGCGAAAAACGGGGCGCAAACGATGCGGCCCCCGCTCGTCTCAAGTGCAATTCCCTTTTGTCAACGGTCGTGTCATCCTGAGAAAAAGGGCGCTCACCGCCCCGAAGAAAAACAAAGGGGGAACCGCGATGCTTCTGACGCCGCAGCATGAGCAGTTGCGCGACCAGGTAGAGCGCTTCGTCAAGAACGAGATCAACCCGTTCGTGGATGAATGGGAGCGTGCGGAGGAGTTTCCCTCGCACGAACTCTTCAAAAAGCTTGGCGCACTCGGCGTGCTCGGCACGAAATACGACGAAGCCTATGGCGGCCTCGGGCTAGACTTCTCCTATTCGGCGACAGTCGCGGAAGCGCTTGGCACTTGCGATTGCGGCGGCGTGCCGATGGCGATCGGCGTGCAGTCGGACATGGCGACGCCCGCGCTGCACCGCTTCGGCAGCGAGGAGTTGAAGCGGGCATGGCTCGCGCCAACCATCGCGGGCGACATGGTGGCCTGCCTCGGCGTGTCGGAGCCGGGCGCGGGCTCGGACGTCGCCTCGCTGAAGATGACGGCGCGGAAGGATGACGGCGACTACGTCATCAACGGCTCGAAGATGTGGATCACCAACGGCATGAAGGCCAACTGGTGCTGTCTGCTCGCCAACACGTCCGACGACAAGCCGCATCGCAACAAGTCGCTCATCGTCGTGCCGATGAACGCCAAGGGCATCACGCGGCAGAAGATCCGCAAGCTGGGCATGTTCTCTTCGGACACGGCGCAGCTTTTCTTCGACGACGTGCGCGTGCCGCAAACCAACGTCATCGGCGCGGAAGGCATGGGCTTCACCTTCCAGATGCTGCAATTTCAGGAGGAGCGGCTCTGGGGCGCGGCGAACTCGCTGACCATGCTCGACCGGCTCATCGACGCCACCATCGACTACACGCGCCAGCGCAAGGCGTTCGGCAAGTCCATCCTCGACAATCAGGTGGTGCATTTCCGGCTCGCGGAACTGCGCACGGAGGTGGAGGCGTTGCGCTCGCTGACGTGGCGCGCGGTTGAGGAATACGTCTCCGGGCGCGACGTGACGAAGCTCGCTTCCATGGCGAAGCTGAAATGCGGGCGGCTCATCCGCGAGGTGACGGATTCCTGCCTGCAATATTGGGGCGGCATGGGCTTCACCTGGAACAATCCGCTGAGCCGCGCCATGCGCGACGGTCGGCTCGTGTCCATCGGCGGCGGCGCGGACGAGGTGATGCTGGGCATCATCTGCAAGTTCGAAGGCACGCTACCGCGCGAGAAGAAGGACTGACGATGGCCGATCCGACCACATTGGCGCTGGAGCGCAACGGCGGCGTGCTGACGATCCGGCTCAACCGGCCGGAGGTCCGCAACGCCATGTCGCAGACGATGCTGGCGGAATTGCTGGCGGCACTCGCGGACGCGGAAGCCACGGGCGTGCGCGTCGTGGTGCTGCGCGGCGCGGGCGGCCATTTCTGCGCGGGCGCGGATTTGCGCGACATGGCGGCGGCGCGCATGGCTCCCATCGGCGATACTGACCCGGTTGCGACATCGAACGCGGCTTTTGGCTATGTCTGCGCAGCTTATGCGCGCTCGCCGCTGGCTGTCGTCGCCGTGCTCGAAGGCAGCGTCATGGGCGGCGGCTTCGGCCTGGCCTGCACGACGGATGTGGCGCTCGCCGCGAGCAGCGTGGATTTCCGCCTGCCGGAAACGTCGCTCGGCGTGATCCCCGCGCAGATCGCGCCGTTTCTTGTCGAGCGGCTCGGCTATTCGGAGGCGAAGCGGTTGGCGGTGACGGGGGCGCGGTTCGGCGCGGGGGAAGCCTATCGCATCGGGCTCGTTCACCGCGTGTGCGAAACGGGCGCGGACCTCGACGCGGCGCTCGCCGAAACGCTGCGCCAGATCCTCGCCTGCGCGCCGGGCGCGGTGGGTGAAACCAAGGCGCTCTTGCGGCGCGCGCGTTTCGAGGATGCGGGCGCACTCGTGGAGCACGCCGCCGCCGTTTTCGCGAAGGCGGCGCGCGGTGCGGAAGGTGCCGAAGGGCTCGCCGCCTTTATCGAGAAGCGCAAGCCGAATTGGGTGGAGTAGCCCGCGCTAAATCTCCGCCGTCGCCGCGTCCAGCCAGGCTCGGTCGGCGTCATCGAGATGGGAGGCAAGCGCCTCGCGGACGCGCGCGTGATACGCGTTCAGCCAATCGCGCTCGGCGGGCGAGAGCAGCGCCGCATCGATCAGCCGCCGGTCGAACGGCGCAAGCGTCAGCGTCTCGAAGCCGAGCATCTCCGTCTCACCGCCGTCGATGCCCTGCGCGGGCGTCACGGCAATTAGGTTTTCCAGCCGGATGCCATACTGCCCTTCGCGGTAATAGCCCGGTTCGTTCGAGAGGATCATGCCCGGCTCAAGCGCCACCGTGCCACGCGGCGAGATATTCGCCGGGCCTTCATGCACCGAAAGGAAGCTGCCGACGCCGTGGCCCGTGCCGTGGCCATAGTCCAGCCCCGCGTCCCACAGCGCACGCCGCGCGAAGCTGTCCAGCGCCGCGCCGGTGGTCTTCGCGGGGAAACGCGCCGTTGCGATGCCGATATGCCCCTTCAGCACAAGCGTGTAATGGCGGCGCATGGCCGCGCTCGGCTCGCCGATGGCGATGGTGCGCGTGATGTCGGTCGTGCCGTCGCGATACTGGCCGCCGGAGTCGATCAGATAAAGTGTGCCCGGCAGAAGCGGCTTGTTCGTCTGCGGCGTGGCGCGATAATGCACGATGGCGCCGTTCGACCCCGCGCCGGAAATCGTGTCGAAGCTGAGATCGACGAGCTTGCCCGTATCGCGGCGGAACGCTTCGAGCCTGTCCGACGCCGCGAGTTCATCGACCGTACCGGACGGCGCGTTCGCATCGAGCCACGCAAGGAACTGCACCACCGCCACGCCATCGCGCAGATGCGCCGCGCGCGCGCCTTCGAGTTCGGTTGCGTTCTTGGCGGCCTTGAAGCGGATGCTCGGGTCGTCGCCCTCAATGACTTTCGCGCCCGCGACTTTCAGGATGTCGGCCACGCGAAGCGTTGTGTATGTCGGGTCGGCGATGACCTTCGCCGCTGCACCCACGAGGCGCGGGAGCACCTTCCACAGGTCGCCCAGCGGATGCAGCGCGGCCAACG
The DNA here is from genome assembly GCF_000636015.1 of Rhodomicrobium udaipurense JA643. Taxonomy (GTDB): domain Bacteria; phylum Pseudomonadota; class Alphaproteobacteria; order Rhizobiales; family Rhodomicrobiaceae; genus Rhodomicrobium; species Rhodomicrobium udaipurense. The sequence continues at coordinate 1,543 of NZ_JFZJ01000055.1, read as the reverse complement.
CTTCGAGCCCTTCGCGGTTCTCGTCCGTCACATGGCCCGGCGAAACGAACAGCGTCGGCTGGCCCTTCAACGGCACATAGGCGCGGGCGAGCGCCACCGGCGTATGCGCGACATCGCCGCCGCGGATGTTGAACAGCCACGCCACCGCGTCCGGCGCGCTCACGATGAGCCCCGTTGCCTTCCGCGCGGCGATCTCCTTCTGCACGCGCTCAAGCTTCGAGGCCGCGCTCTCGCCCGCGAACGCCTCGTCGTGGAAAACGATGGGCGCGAAGGACGGCGCGGGGCGATCCTCCCACAGCGCATCGATGGGGTTTGCCTTGATGGCCCGAAGCTCGAAACCGGCCTTTTCGGCCTCGGCCTTCAGCGGCTTGAAACTCGCCTGCGTGAAAAGCGACGGGTCGTAGCCGATCGCCGCGCCCGCGCCCGCGTGCTCGCCGAGCCATTTCGCAAGCGTCACCTTCGGGAACAGCTCGACCGCATAAAGCGCCGTATCCACCTGCGCCTTCGCCTGAAGCGTATAGCGGCTATCGACGATGAGCGCGGCCTTGTCGGCGAGCACAACCGCCGTCCCCGCCGAGCCGGTGAAGCCCGTCAGCCACGCGAGGCGATCCCAGCATGCGGGCACGGACTCGTTCTGGAACTCGTCGGCTTTCGGGACGATGAAGCCCGCGAGCTTCTCTTCGGCGAGGGCATCGCGCAGCGCGGCGAGGCGGCTTTCGTGTGTATGCGGCATGGGCAAACCTCGGCTGAACGGTCGGGCGTTATTCGGCATGTGGCGCGGGCGCGAATTATACGAAAGTCGCAGACGGGGATGCAACACCGCTGAGCGTTAATGAATGCTTTTGTATTCGCGTTTGAGAGGCCGGACAGGTTTCCGTCAGCATAACTCGTTACGATGCAGCTTTCAAAACCAAGTGTATTGCGAGGGAAGTCGATGGGCCCCATTTCTGGAATCACCGCATTTGCTTCGAGCAGCGGTCGCTACGGTCTCGAAGCGGACAATGAAGAGGCTTTCAAGAGAGCTCTGGAGCGAGAGACGGACGCTCCGATGCCAAGGCGCGTCGCTTATCAGGAGCTTTCTCCGCCCGGCGATTGCACGTGGGCCAAACACAAAGAGTTGCAGAATGAAGTAAATCTTGCGTGCAAAGATGGCGCAACGCCTGCTTGTGAGCCTAATGACAGCAAAAAAGTAGTCCTTGAAAAAATCGACAAATTCTCCGCATGCGTTGCCGCCCGAGTGAAGATAAACGCGACCTGTTTTCGTGGCGGCGATGACGGTCATAAAAGGCAGGTCGAAACGACAAACAATGGAGGTCAGCGCTGCCATGACAAGCTCACCCGGGCGGAAAAACGAGAGGCAAAATCCTCCGCTACGGATGAAATGGCTGCGCCCTCCTCAAATCGCAGCGTCTGGGAGAAGATGGAGAAAGCGACAGGGTTAACCGGCGCGGCCCTTGTGGCCTATCTTATCGTCTCCGAGGGAAGCCGGGTCTTCCCGCCCAGAAACGCAATACCGCTGCCTTGATAGATGGAACGAACCCAG
>NZ_JFZJ01000054.1 GCF_000636015.1 Rhodomicrobium udaipurense JA643 | reverse complement strand
AATGGAGAACGCGCCCATCGAACAACCGTCAGCCGTGCGGAACGCCCGCTATGCCTGCGCACGAACCCGGCAGCCGGATCGCTCCCACCATCGGCGAGACTTGCCGCGCTCCTCTTCGCGACGCGCGCCAGAAGCGCCGGGCACCTATCCGAACAACTGCGACTCGATCCCCTCTCCCGCAATGCGCGAAGCTTGCGCGGCGAGCCTTCGCCCTTTTCAAGGCGATCCGAGATCATTCTTCGCCGCCAAACGCATCGATGCCGACGATAAGACGGTGCCCCCGGGTAGCGGTGGTAAGCCTTGTGGCCGGTGAAGGAACAAGCGATTTGAGAGAATAGCCAAGATTTGGTATGGTCTTAAAGGTTCTGCATCTCGGGCAAGGAGCGTCTTGCTGCTCTCGACGCTTCTCGTACCCAGCATAGCGATGAGCGGTCGCTCGGGTTTGGCGACGATACTCGATACGCAATGTGCCTTATGCTGCTGTGCGATCGCGTGACCTTGGGCGACCGGCAGCGAGGGGATCTCGGGGAGCCGTTCGCAATCAGCGAAGGCTTCCGGTCTTCTCGCAGTCCCACCGGCCGTTCCGGTCAACCAAGGCACCGAGCGCCTCTTCGGCAAAGCTCGACCATCGGCTTGTCCCGTGGCACGCGCCGTCGCTCGACCGGTTTCGCCTGAGGACCGCCGGATGGCGCAGGACGCATAACATCCGGCCGCAAGGACGGCGGCTCTCAGGCCGAATTGCTACCATAGTCAACCAACGCGACTACGGGCTAAAAGAGGAGATACCCCCGTCACTGCTCGTATTAGCCAGGATAGCTCCGACGCCCAAACCTCCAGCAAAAACACCAACCCCGATGCCTATACCCACCGTGTCCACGGTCTCCGGCTGGACAGAGCTTTCCCCGCAGGATGGAGGCGTAGAGGGGACGACCGTTGTCTGGCCAGCACCCACTTTCGCAACGCACCCGTTTTCATAGGCGATGTCAGCTGAACCCGCACTGACGCGTATGCGGTCACCGGGCGCCAGGAAGGTACCCGCGCCGGCCGGCACATAGCCGTTGCCGCGATTAACCGATACCGCGCCTTCGACATAGGACAGGGTAGCTGCGTTAGCAGCCGCTCCTATCGTCAAAACTGAGGCGCTTGCAAGCACACGCCCCCAAAATGCTATTCTTCGCCTAAAAGCCATGGTGAGCATTTTTACCTCCGTTGCGTTCCCCCACGCTCGGCGCCAGATTTGCCGAGTCCGTTCAATCTCGGCAACTACTAATGCAATTATAGGCTGCAAATCCCGGATCGACGTATCCCATTTACAACTATTAATTGTTGACTCTTTGAGTGATCGGATCACCAGAATGCCTTCCAAGGTGCTGCATAATCTACGAATTCATTGGAAAATGGCAACTTCTAATGCAACCCATAATATGAAATGGTTGCAGACATAATAGTGCTTGGGTCCGCTGATTTCGTTCAACCTGCCCTATAGCTTGGATGTACTTCTAATTGACTTGGCGAAGCTGTGCACGAATCTCGTAAACGTTGCTCAGTCGCGGCAGTGATCGGCTCGGCGTCGTCCGCTGCTCGCGCTTCAACCCGATTCCCGCCTTCGTTTCCTTCCACAAGCTTCCGGAACGGCGCGTTCGTTGTCTTGAGGCGACGAGATCCGGCGGCGGCATCACGGCCTCAATCCCGATATCCGGCGCGCGCTGGAACGGCGTATGCGAAACTGGCGCGCAGGCCGAGAGATGGCATTTGCCAATGTGGCGGGGATTGAGCGTAGGTCAGCCTCAGTTTTGCTCCATCCCGTTCCTATCCTCACAGCGGTCCGGGCGAGTCATGCGGCATAGAAGAAAGCGCGCGCCCGGAACGGGGAGCGACCAGGAAACTGCGTGTGGGGGAAGTTATGAGTGGGGTTGTGAACGAGCCGACCGGCGCGGGCAAGCGGGCCGACATGAACAGTTTGATGAAAGGCGCGCGGGCGGCGCAGGAGCTTTTCGGGACTAGCGATCAGGCCCGCGTGGACGAAGCGGTGCGCGCCATGGCCTGGGCGATCTACAAGCCCGAACATGCGCGCGAGCTTGCAGCGCTCGCCGTCGAGGATACGGGCCTCGGCAATGTGCCGGACAAGATCACCAAGAAACAACGCAAGACGTTCGGCACGCTCCGCGATCTGCTGCGCGCGAAATCAGTCGGCATCGTAGAGGCAGACCGCGCTCAGGGCATCGTGAAATATGCGAAGCCAATCGGTGTGATCGGTGCGGTGACGCCCTCCACCAATCCCGGCGCCACCCCCGTCAACAAGGCGATGATGGCGATCAAGGGCCGCAACGCAATCATCATCGCGCCGTCGCCGCTGGGCTACCGGACGACCGCACGCACCGTCGAGTTCATACGGGCGGAGCTTTCGCGCATCGGCCTCCCGGCGGATCTGGTGCAGATCGTGCCCGCGCCTGTGACAAAGGAACTGACCCAGGCGCTGATGGAAGCGGTCGACCTTGTGGTCATCACTGGCTCGCAGGATAACGTGAGGCGCGGCTATTCGAGCGGCACGCCCGCCATCGGCGTTGGCGCGGGCAACGTGCCGGTCATCATCGACGAAACCGCCGATCTCGACGCGGCGGCGATGAAAATCGCGGCTTCGAAGACGTTCGACAACTCGACCTCCTGCTCGTCGGAAAACGCGGTCGTAATTCTCGATGCCGTCTATGACGAGGCCATCGCAGCGCTGGAGCGCACGGGCGCTTATCTCGTTCCGCCGGACAAGAAGCCTGGCATCGAGGCTACGCTCTGGCAGGGCGGGAAGCTGAACCGGCATCTGATCGCGAAGGACGCCGCGTTGCTCGCCCGCGCCTTCGGTCTGCCGGTGCAGGCGGAGGCGGCGCGTTTCCTTCTCGTGGAAGAAACCGGCGTCGGCCGCGATTTCCCTCTATCGGGCGAGAAACTGTCGCTCGTGCTCACCGTCTATCGGGCGAGGGAGTTCGTCCACGCGAAAGAAATCGTCCGCAGCATTCTCGACTATCAGGGGCGCGGGCACTCCATGGGCATCCATACCAAAAACCTCGACCGCGCGCGCGAACTCGCCGCCGAACTCGACGTGGTACGTGTGCTTGTGAATTTCGCCCACACCTTCGGTAATGGCGGCAGCTTCGACAACGGCCTGCCCTTTACGCTCAGCATGGGCTGCGGAAGCTGGCAGAAGAATTCGATCTCGGAAAACCTGAATTACCGGCACTTCCTGAACATCACGCATCTCGTGACGCCGATCCCCGAAGATCGGCCGAGCGAGGAAGACCTGTTTGGGCCGCACTGGGCAAAATACGGACGATAGGGGCAAAGATGAACCTGCTAGAGCATGCCGCGAAACATCTCGTTCTGCGGAACGGCGGGATTGCGATCCCGCAAGGCATCGTGTGCCATACCCCGGACGAAGCACGCGAAGCTTTCGAAGTGCTGCGCCGCCCCTGCGTGGCGAAGGCACAAGTTCCGGCGGGCAAGCGCGGCAAGTCCGGCGGCATCGTTGTCGTCACCAACGCGCACGAGGCTCACGACGCAGCGCGCTCGCTGCTCGGCACCTGCATCGCGGGACACCGCGTATCGGCTGTGCTGCTGGAGGAGAAAGCGAACATCGCGAAGGAATATTACGCCGCCGTGCTGCCGGATGCGGCGGGTCGCGCCCCGATGGTGCTGTTCTCCGAGGAGGGCGGCATGGATATCGAGGAGCTTGCGGAAGCGAACCCGGCCGCGATCCGGCGGGCGACCGTCGACGTGCTGAAGGGATTCAGCGAAGAGGAAGCCGCCGCGCTCGTCGAAGGGGCGCCGCATGACGCCGTGCTCGCGCCGGTGCTCGTAAAGCTCTACGACGCGTTTCGCGCACATGACGCAGCGCTTCTCGAAATCAACCCGCTCGCCGTGCTTGACGATGGCCGGGCGGTCGCGCTCGACTGCAAGTTCACGCTCGATCCCGCCGCAGCGAGCCGCCAGCCCGAGCTTGCGAAGGCCTCCGTGCCCGAGCCGCTGACCGATCTTGAACGCCTCGCCGCCGAGGCTGGCCTCAAATATATCGAGCTTTCGGGCAACGTCGCCCTTCTCGCCAACGGCGCGGGCCTGACCATGACCACCATGGACACGGTAAGTCGTCTCGGCGGGACGCCCGCGAACTTTCAGGAGATCGGCGGAGAAGCCTACACCAAGGCCGAAGCCGCGTTGAAGATCGTGCTCGCGCATCAGGGCGTGAAGAGCCTCGTGGTGAATTTCTGCGGCGCGTTTGCGCGCACGGATGTCATGGCGGAGGGCGTCGTCGCGGCATGGGAAGCGCTGAAGCCCGACATCCCGGTTTTTTTCTCGATCCACGGCACGGGCGAGGACGAGGCGGTGGCGCTTGTCCGCGAGCGGCTTGGCATCGAGCCCTTCGACTTCATGGAAGATGCGGTTAAAGCCGCGGTGGAGGCAGCGCGATGATCGTTCGCAAAGAGACACGGGTGCTTGTGCAGGGGATCACCGGCAAGCAAGGCACGTTCTGGACGGAAAAGATGATCGGTTGCGGGACGCAGGTTATCGGCGGCGTCAATCCGAAGCACGCGGGCACTGAACATGTCGGCGTGCCCGTGTTCGCCTCGGCGCGCGCCGCGATGGAGGCCGCGCCTTTCGATCTCGCTCTGATGTTCATTCCGCCCGCAGCCGCCAAGGATGCCGCGCTCGACGCAATCGAGGCGGGCGCGAAAACGCTCGTGGTGTTGACGGAACATATCCCGCTTCAGGACGTACTGACCATGCACGCGGCGGCAAAGGCGCACGGCGCGCGGATCGTCGGGCCGAACACGGCAGGCATCGTGACCCCGGGCGAGGGCTTCGCAGGCATCATGCCGGGACACAACCCGAACATCTTTCAGCCGGGCCGCGTCGGTGTCATCTCCCGCAGCGGAAGCCTCGGCACGCTCGTCTGCCTGAACCTGACGCGCGCGGGCCTCGGACAGTCGGCGTTCATCGGCATCGGCGGCGATCCGGTCATCGGCACCAGCACGCGAGAGGCGCTGGAAGCGCTCGACCTGGACGCCGGGACCGACGCCGTGGTGATCGTCGGCGAGATCGGCGGCACCATGGAAGAGGAAGCGGCGGAGTACGCGCGCGGAATGAAGAAGCCCGTCGTCGCGTTCATCGCGGGGCGTTCCGCGCCTTCCGGCCGGACGATGGGCCACGCCGGGGCCATCGTGACGGGCCATCGCGGCACCTACAACTCGAAGCGGAGCGCGCTGGAAGCGGCGGGCGTGGCCGTCACCGATCTGCCCAGGGACATTGCCGAGGCGGTGGCGTCCCGTCTCTGATTCAGAAAGAGAGACCGTTTTACCGGATCGGATTGCGTTGCAGTCAGATCGGAACGAGCTCTTTGTTCACGACGCGCGCGCCATATCGCGTTGATATGGCGGAAAATTTCTGGCCAACCCGTCGCCGGGAAACAAATGTAAGGTCGCAACGCACGCCCTCGCTCCAAGCGATGCGGCGTGCTTTTTTGTATACAGTCGCTGGGCTTTCGTAGACGAGCGCATTTTCGGCAATTTTCGACATCGAACACTGAGCCTGAAAGCATTTCTATTACATCCGCAGGCGATACGATAGAAAAACCGAACGAAAACGGTACTCAATTCGAGATATATTGCATACATCTAAGATATAACAAAGGTTGCGTCAGCGTGATCATTACAATCGCAAAGAAGATGCCGCAATTTGGACAAAGTCGGCCATGATATAGGCAAAAAAGCGAGAGTGGCCGATGAGTTATTTCAAAAAGCAGACGACACGATGCGTATATCTCGCAGTTTTATTTGGTTGCGCGATATCGATATTACCCGCAACCGCTGAAAGCCCGTTTTCTGCCTATCAGGAGCGGAAAAAGCTGGCGAATGAGAGCGTTGTAACCATCATGGGATCGGGCACGGCCAGCCCGTATACACGCCTCGCGGAAGACATCCAGAACGTCGTCGACGAACCGAACGTGCCGGGCGGTCTCCGCGTGCTGCCGATACTCGGGCGCGGCGGTGGACAGAATGCGATCGACGTGCTTTTGCTCAAGGGCGTCGACATGGGCGTTGTCGAGGCCGACGATATTTCGCAGGCACGCATTAAAGACCCTGCGGTTTTCGCGAATGTCGAGCAGCGCATCCACTACATCACCAAGCTCGCGAATTCCGAGTTCCAGGTCCTGGCGCGAAGGGAAATCAAGACTTTCGCCGATCTCGAAGGCAGGAAAGTCAATTTCTTCAAGAAGCTGAGCTCGACCGAGATCGCCTGCAACGCCGTCTTCAAGGCGGCGCAAATCAACGTGGTGCCGACCTATTACGATCAGGAAGAAGCGGGCGCGCGGCTCAAATCCGGCGACATCGACGCGATGGTCCGTTACGCCGGCGCGCCGCACAACGCGTTCTCTGGCTTCAAGGGCGACGACGGATTCCATTTCCTGTCGATCGACGCCGACAGCGTGGGGGCGGAGCGTTACAGCGAGCTTCTAAAGACGTATTCGCCCGCGCTTCTCAAGAACGAATACTACCCGCAACTGATCGCGAACGACCGGCCAGTCCCAACAATCGCGGGAAGCATGCTTCTCGTCGTCTACAACTGGCCTGCGAACTCTGAACGCTATACGCGTGTGGCGAAGTTCGTGGCCAAGTTCTTCGACAATATTGCGAAGTTTCAAGGGCCCGGTCGCCATGCGAAGTGGAAAGAGATCAACATCGCTTACGAGGTGCCCGGCTGGACACGCTTCAAGGCAGCGCAGCAGTGGCTCGACGGTCACAAGGAGGCCGACGCCTCGACAGGCGGGCGGGTGAAGACCGATTTCGACACCTTCCTGAAGACGCGCCAAGTCGCCGGGAACGCGATTTCCAAGGAAGAGCGGGAGGCACTCTTCCAGCAATTCATGGCTTGGTACTCGAAAAAGAAATGAAATTTCGACCGTAGAAAAAGCGGAAAAAAGCCAACGAGGTCGGTGGGACGTGGGCACGTGGAAACCTTTGGCTGGAACTTTGACAGCCGGCATCTTGGTGGCGGGAAGCCTGCTGGCACCGCAAGGGCTGGCCGGAACCACAGCCTCGCTTGACGCAGACCTGAAGGAAGACCGGCACCCCTCGCGGACGAAGATGGTGCAGGCTGCGCCGACAGAGTTCACTGTGTCCGATGTCGTGGGGCAAGCAGGGCAAACCATCGCCCTCGGCATCAGGCCCCAAAGCGTGGGCTCGCCGGAAGATTTATTCGCCATTACGGGCCTGCCGCCCGAGGTGAAACTGTCGAGCGGCTCGCCCCAGGACGATATCTGGCTCGTGCGCCGGAAAGAGCTTACCTCGCTGGCTATCCTTGCGCCCGAGGCGTTTTCGCGCCGGTTCCAGATCGCCGTGACGCGCGTCCGCACGAATGAGAAGCCTCCCCTGACGCTCACGGCAAGCGTCACCATCTCTGCAAAGCCTGCCGGGTCCGGCGTGTTCACGTCGGCGGGACAGCCCCGCCCACGCGCCGCGTATGAGCGCTCGGCTGGCGAAAACGCCCTCTTCGACAAGGCGCGCGAGCGCTTCAAGACCGGCGACATCGCGGGCGCCCGTGCCATTTTCGAAGTCCTCGCGCTGAAAGGCGATCCGGATGCCGCTATCGCCATTGGCGAGACTTATGATCCAATCGTGCTCGGGCAACTGTATGTGAAGGGGCTTCAGCCGGACGAGGCGAAGGCCGTTGCCTGGTATCGCAAGGCCGATGAACTCGGCGACCAGCGAGCCCGAACGCGCCTCAATGCGCTCAATCAGAACTAATGAAACTTCGCACCCGCTGGTGGCATCGCCATCAAATGGCGGCTTCGAAATTGCAATAGATTCAAGTATTTGCTGGCACTCTTGAGGCGCACACGCTTGCCTGAGAGCATGCAGCAAGAGGGACCAAATATATGCGTCAAAGCACTAGCCTCAGTTGAAGCGCTTCAGGGCGCCTCCTTCGGACCTTTCAACCTCGATCAACAGTGTGAGCGTTTTGTGATGCGGCAAGGCTTCTTGTCTCGAGTAGGGACGTCATTGGCTCCATGGGCGCTTCCGGTGCTCCTCGTCGTCGCATGGGAAATCGCCTGCAACGCGGGGATCGTGTCGCAGCGCGTGCTACCCGCGCCAAGTCAAGTGGCCGCGGCGTTCTGGGCGGCGATCTGGGACGGGACGCTGTTCGAGCATGTCGGCATCAGCGCACAGCGCGCGCTCCAGGGCCTCATGATCGGCGGCGGCGCAGGCTTCTTCCTCGGCGTCCTATGCGGCGTCCTGCGGCCCGCCGAGGTGCTGATCGACTCCTCGCTGCAAATGCTCCGCAATGTCCCGCATCTGGCGATGATCCCGCTGGTGATCATCTGGTTCGGCATCGACGAGGAGGCGAAGGTCTTCCTCGTGGCTATCGGCGTGATGTTCCCGATGTATCTGAACACCTATCATGGCATTCGGACCGTCGATAAGGGGCTGATCGAAATGGCGAAGGTCTACGGGCTCGGGCCGTTCGCCCTGTTTCGCCGCGTCATTCTTCCGGGCGCAATGTCCTCGGTCATGGTCGGGCTTCGCTACGCGCTCGGCATCATGTGGCTGACCCTCATTGTCGCGGAGACCATCTCTGCGTCGAGCGGCATCGGCTACATGACGATGAACGCGCGTGAATTTCTGCAAACCGACGTCGTGGTGCTTGGCATCCTGATCTACGCGCTTCTGGGCAAGCTGGCCGATGTGCTGACGCGAGCCCTCGAACGTCGCCTCCTGTCCTGGCATCCCGCATACCAAGTGAAAGGCAGGACCGCATGACGCTTCTTCCGCTCTCGAAACCGCAAGGCGACGATACCGCCACCACGATGACCGAGACGACCGACGAGCCAAGGCGCGGCGGCATCGGCTTGCCACTGAGGCTCGACAGCGTGACGCGCTCCTTTGGCAGCCTCAAGGTGCTGAAGGGCGTCACGCTCGACATCCCGAGGGGGCAGTTCGTCGCCATTGTCGGCCGCTCCGGTGGGGGAAAGACCACCATTCTGCGGCTCGTGGCAGGCCTCGACCTGCCGACCTCCGGCAGTGTCGTGATCGGCGGCGAGGTTGTTTGTGGCCTTCAACCGTCGGTTCGACTGCTTTTTCAGGATGCACGGCTCCTGCCCTGGCAAACGGTGATCGGAAATGTCGGCGTAGCGCGCGGCAAGGATTGGAAAGAGACAGCGCGTGCGGCGCTCGAAGACGTCGGCCTCGCAGGCCGCGAAAACGACTGGCCCGCCGTGCTGTCCGGTGGTCAGCGCCAGCGCGTCGCACTCGCCCGCGCGCTCGTTTCGCGGCCCGGGGTGCTGCTCCTCGATGAGCCTTTCGGCGCGCTCGACGCGCTCACCCGCCTTGAGATGCACAAGCTCACCGAGCGTCTCTGGCAGGAGAACCGTTTTACGACGATCCTCATCACCCACGACGTCGCCGAGGCCGTGGCGCTTGCAGACCGCGTCCTCGTGCTGCGCGAGGGGCACATCGCGCTCGATATTCCTATCGACCTGCCCCGGCCGAGGCGCGAGCACATCGATCCGAAATCGGCCGAAATCAAAGCCCGCATCCTGAAGGAGGTTTAGACTCATGCATTTCCTGAGATCCCTGCTGCTTGCCGCTTCCTGCGTCGTCTTCGGATGGCAGGCACCGGCAGCTGCCGAAGACAAGCCAGATACCGTGCGCATCGGTTTCCAAAAATCGTCGACGCTGATCACCGTGCTGAAGACGACCTAAGGCAAGCTCGCGCAAGCCGCTGGCGCAAATATGATCTATGTTGCGCAAGAAGCACCGTCGCCGACCGCGCAGGCGATCCTCATTCCCGCCGCTTCGGAATTGAAATCGCCAGCCGAGCTCAAGGGCAAGCGGGTTGCACTCACCAAGGGCACGGGCGGCCATTATCTGCTCCTTGCGACGCTGGCAAAGGCGGGGCTGACCTTCAAGGACATCCAGCCGGTCTATCTGGGGCAAGCGGATTGCCGCGCGGCTTTCGAGCGGGGCAGCGTCGATGCGTGGGTGACGTGGGATCCCTATCTTTCGGCCGGTGAGATTCAGGCTGGCGCGCGCGTGCTGGCGGACGGCAAGGACGTGGCGCTCTATCAACGCTACTATCTCGCCTCGACGGCTTTCGCCACCGCGCGTCCCGACGTGCTCGCGGTCATCTTCGATGAGCTTCACGCCGCCGGAAAGTGGGTGAAGGACAATCCGCAGGCCGCCGCCGAGCTTCTGAAGCCGATCTGGGGCCTCGATACGAAGATCATCGAGCAGGCGAACGGCCGCCGCAGCTACGATGTGCGTCTGCCCACCACGAACAACCTCGTCGATCAGCAGATCATCGCCGACACCTTCTTCAAGGAGCAGTTGTTGCCGAAGGCGGTCGACGTGAAAAGCGCCAAAATCTGGCACCGCGGCTCGTAGTGATCCGACATCGACGGTAGCAGCCATTTGAAGATCGTTCCGATCGGATTGTATTGCAATCCGATCGGCTAGTTGCTGGCGGCGGGCTTGCGCACCCGGTCACGAGGTAAGGCAAGTGCGCCGGTTCTCCGCCCCCGTTCAGTTCATCGTGGAATGACGTGAAGGCGCAGGCAGCTTCCGCAGCGGCGCAAGGCGAGCGGCGGCAGGCTTTGCCGGGAGCTTGTTCGAAGCGAGCGCGCGCAAAAGAATGCCGATGGTGGTGCCGTTGTGCAGAAAGGCCGTCGCGATGGGCGACAGCTTGCCGAGCACCGCGAGCGCCATGATCGCGGAGTTGATGGCGACCGACGCGCGGAAATTCGAGCGGATGAGCTTCAGCGTCTCGCCGGAGAGGCCGCGCAGCTTGGCCAGACCGTCGAGCCGGTCGTCGAGCAGTAGAATGTCGGCGGTCGCGCGGGCGATGTCTGCGGCGCGCGGCATGGCGATGCCGACATGGGCGGCCATCAGCGCCGGGCCGTCGTTCACACCGTCGCCGACAAATGCGACGACGCGGCCTTCCGCCTTCAGCGCCTCGACGATGCTCGCCTTATCCTCGGGCTTCTGGTCGTGATAGACGCGGTCGAGTTCGAGGATCTGGCCGATCTGCTTCGCCTTCGCCTCGTGGTCGCCGGTAATCATGATGATCGACTTCACGCCGTTCTCGCGGAGCTGGCGCAGCACGGGCAGCGCCTCCTCGCGAAGCCTGTCGCGAAGGCCGATGACGCCGATGAGCCGCCCTTCCGCCGCGACGAACAACATGGATTTGCCCGCCCCCGCCAGCCGCTCGATGATCGCTTCCGCGCCCGCGAAAGAGACGCCTTCGTGCTCTTCGAGATAGTGACGCGAGCCGATGCGGATCGTCTGGCCCTTGACGTGCGAGCCGATGCCGTGGCCGACGAGAAAATCCACCTCTTCGTGGCTGATATGCGCAAGATGGCGGCGGCGCGCGACATCCACCACGGCCGCGGCGACGGGATGGCTCGTGTGCTCGGCGAGCGACGCGACGAGCGCGAGAAGCGCCGCGTCATCGAGATCCGAGTCGGTCGGACGGTGAATATCCGTAACTTCCAGCGTATTGTGCGTGAGCGTGCCCGTCTTGTCGAAGACGACCGTATCGACCGAGCCCACGGTTTCGAGCGACCGCCCGCTCTTGATGAGGCACCCCTCCTTCGCCGCGCGGTACATGGCCGACTTGACCGCGATGGGCGTGCCGAATTTCACCGCGCAGGAATAGTCGACGAGAAACACCGATTCGAGCCGCCGCCAGTCGCGCGTCGCGGCGAAGACGCTCGCGCCCGAAGCGAGCGTGATGAACACGCGGCGGTCGGCGAGGCGATGGCTTTCGCTCTGGATGCCGGTCGGATCGGTCAGCCCGTCGAGGATATAGCGGGAGATGCGCGCCGTGGTGGTGGTGTCGCCGACGCGCTCGGCCACGATGACGAGGCGGCCTTCGGTCACGACGGAGCCGGACAGCACTTCGTCCCCCTCCTCCCGCGGAATCGGCATGCTCTCGCCCGTTACGGCCGACTGGTTCACCCACGCATTGCCCGAGAGCACGACGCCATCCACCGGGATGCGGTCGCCCGTGTTGACGACTACGCGCGCGCCTTCGGTCACCTCATCGTAAGGGATGCTTCGGAGCGCGCCGTCGTCGGTTTCGATGGTCACGGCTTCCGGGCGCGCCTTCAGGAGATTGCGCAAGAGCGTATCCGACCGCGCCGACGTGCTCGCCTCGATATGCCCGCCGAGGTCGAGCAGGAAGCGCGTGAAGTTCGCGGTGCGCCAGTCGCGCCGGAACGCGGGCAGCGTGATCGCGATGGCGTCGAGCACTTCGACGGTCACGCCGCGATTGGCGAGCTTGCGCGCGCCGCGCACGAGCACGGGCGCCACATTCGCCGCCGAGATGAGCGCGCGGAGCGGCGGCGGCAGGAAGAAACTCGCGAGGAGGATCCCACCGGAGACAAACACATGGCCAAGGTCCGGGCCTTCGTCCTCGCTTGCGACCGGCACGGCATCCGGCGGCGCGGGATGGTTGACGGCGCGGAGAATGCCGGTGCGCGTGCGCCGCTCCCCGTCGTGATGCACGACGAGGGTTTTCGCGGGCGCGTTAACGCGGACCGAGGTGACGCCCGGCAGCGATTCGACGCTCGCCGCCACACGCGGCCCCATCGTCGCGGCGTCGGTAAGCCGGAACCGCAACCGCGTCGGCGTCTCGTGCACAATGCGAATCGTCATGCGTCGTTTCCCCCGACGAGCACGGTGCGGGGGCCTCCCCGCTTCCGCACAAGGCGCTATTATCGATGGCGATTACTGGTGGTTGTCCCCCGTGTGGATCTCGGCTTCGGCGTCGCGGAACCGCTCCTTCACCTCTTCCACCCCGCCCTGAAGCGTCGACCAGAGCTTCACCGCCGCGCCGATCAGGTTCTTCTGCACCGTCTCGTTGGTCAGAAGGTATGTCAGGCCCGCGCCGATCACGACGCCCTTGACCAGCGCGTCGTTATGGATGTCGAAGCCCGACGAGAAAAAGCCGCCGTTCGTTTTCTGCTGCGCCGGGGCTTCCTGCTGTGGCGCTGCTTGCGGGCCATAACCGTAACCGTAGGGCGCAAAATGCGGATGGTGGTGATGCCCGTACCACGGATGCGGGCCATAGGCCGGAGCGGGACCGTACCAGGCCGGCGCTTGCGGCTGGGTGGCCGGTTCCTGCGGCTGCGGTTGACCCTGCGGAGCCGGACCCCAGCCGGGGTGGCCATAAGGCGCGCCATACCCCGGAGCCGGGTAGCCCGGATACCACCCCTGCGGAGCCTGTGCCGCGTTCGGACCTTGCGCGTTGTACGTCTTGTTTTCGTTGTTGTGGTCGCTCATGAATGTCTCCTGCCTAAGACCGAATTTTTCGTGCGATGGCGACGGGACGCGCGGGATCAGACCCCCTTCGGACCCTGCGACGATGATGCGAGAATGATGTCGTCGCTCTTCTTCGACGAAGGTTCGTCCCTGTTTTGCGCAGCGTCGGAGATCGACGTCGGGCGCCTTGGAGGCGACATGACCCAGGCCGCCGCCGCCGCGCCTGCAAGGAAAGATGCCACGCGCGAAAACCCGTGTCCGCCGACCGCTGCGGCTGCCGCGCCGCCGACCGCCGCCGCAATGCCGGCTTTCGTCGCTGCGGCGAGAGTATCCGTGACCGCCTGCGGGACCGACTTGTCACCCTGCTGTGTCGCCGATATGGACTGGCCCGCAACGATACCGCCGCTTATGAGGGCGCCGAAAGCGCCGAAGCGAAGCGCCGCATCCGCAGCCTCGCCGGAAAGATGGTGCTTATGCGACATGATTTTTCTCCTTGGGTATTCTCTTTAATACCGTCCGTTCGACCTCCGCCGTCCCTCGCCGTCAGACAGCGGCGCCTTCGGATCATCCTCCATGATCGTCACCGTTCTCTTGTTGCGAACGGCGGCCGCCACCAGCACGGCTGCGGCTCCGATGGCGGCACCCGTCCAGAAGCGCCGGTCGGAAACGGTGGCGCGATCCAGAAGGCCAACCTGCGCCACGGGATCGAACGGCGACCCGTGGGCACCATGCAGAAGCTGCTCCACAAGCTTGTCGCCGTGGCGCATGGCGTGAAGGAGATTGGAAAGCGTGTCATCGTAGGACATGATTGTCTCCGGACGGTTTCGCGCTGACATCGAAGGCTGGGTAGTACTGCCGCGAGGCTATGCTCTGGCGCATACGTTCACTTACCTTGCTGGCTGCGCTCAAACAGGCGTATCGCCGACAAGCACTAGCAACTCATTGAATCCATTGCGGTTAGTGCCGGCGATGGCAATCAGATGGTCAAACTCACCGCAGTGGAGGTTCCGCTTCCGAACCCATAAGAGCGGCCTCCGATCTTGATAGTGCGACGCGTGCGTTAATAATATGTGCCCATGAATACAGCTACATAGTAACGAAACCAAAAGTCAACGCATAATTAAAGGTTGAAATTAGAATAATTATAATTTTAATCTTCTTGCCAGTGGCCGTTTCTATAACAGTTTCGCGCGAGCAAGCGCCGATATGGGCCAATAGTCTCGTGGTTGACCGTAAAGCTGACCAAACCGACGACGATGACCCTTTGTCGTAGAATTGCGCGCGAAACGAGAAGGTGATCCACCGGACCGCCATTTCCGCAGGCGGTGCGGACAGAACGCGGCTAAACGCGATCACGATTTCCGCGCCACGCGAAAAATGACGGTTAACCATTTGCGGTAGCGGCCTTCGGATGTTACCACGCTTGAACATGCGTCCTGTCCCAGCTGCACAACCTTGCCTCGCCCTCGCCTGCGTCCGTCCGGGCCACCGATCGCGCGAGCAAGATAGCTTTCGGGGAACGGGAGCCGCACCATATGATCATGTAGACGACGTGAGCTGATCCATGGCCAGCTTTCACCCCCTCCAGCTTGCCCTAGACATGACCGTGAAAATCCTTGAAACCAATCTGCGCCTTGCAGAAAGTTTCGCCACGATCATGAATGGGCAACGGAACCGCGGGGAAACGGCTGCGGCAGGGTCACGCGAAAGACAATCTGGCGACGGCTCAGGCACAGCCGCCGGCGAAAATCGGAGCAATGAAATGTCGGGCGCGCAAAAATTCGTTTACCGCTTCGGGGCTGGCAAGGCTGATGGTTCGGCCGAGATGCGCGAGCTTCTGGGCGGCAAGGGTGCCAACCTCGCCGAGATGTCGAACCTCGGCTTGCCGGTGCCGCCCGGCTTCACGATCACGACCGAGGTCTGCAACGGCTATTACGCCAACGGCAAGAAGATGCCGGAAGGCCTCGTGGATCAGGTCGATGAGTCCGTGCGCTATATCGGCGAGACGGTCGGCGCAACGCTCGGCGACGCCACAAACCCGCTCCTCGTTTCCGTGCGCTCGGGCAGCCGCGCGTCGATGCCCGGCATGATGGACACGATCCTCAATCTCGGCCTCAACGACGAGACGGTGGAGGGGCTCGCCATCCGCTCGGGCGACCGCCGCTTCGCGTATGACAGCTACCGCCGCTTCATCCAGATGTATTCGAACGTCGTGCTCGACGTGAAGCACGAGAACTTCGAGGAAATTCTCGAACACTACAAGCATCAGAACGGCTACGACCTCGACACCGACATCACCGCCGACGACTGGCGCACGCTGATCGAGCAATACAAGGCCGTTGTACAGCGCAAGCTCGGCAAGCCGTTCCCGCAGAACATCGAAGAACAGCTCTGGGGCGCCATCTCGGCTGTGTTCGACAGCTGGAATAACGCGCGCGCGATCAAGTATCGCGAGTTGAACCACATCCCGGAAAGCTGGGGCACGGCGGTTAACGTGCAGGCCATGGTGTTCGGCAACCGCGGCGATACAAGCGCGACCGGCGTCGCCTTCACGCGCAACCCGTCCACGGGCGACGGGCGGCTCTACGGCGAGTTCCTCGTGAACGCGCAGGGCGAGGACGTGGTGGCGGGCATCCGCACCCCGCAGAACATTACAGAGGTCGCGCGGGTCGAGGCGGGCAGCGACAAGCCTTCGCTCGAAACCGTGATGCCTGAGGCATTCAAGGAGTTCGTGGCGATCTGTCATACGCTCGAAAATCACTACCGCGACATGCAGGACATCGAGTTCACCATCCAGGAAGGCAAGCTCTGGATGCTGCAATGTCGTAATGGCAAGCGCACCACCCCGGCCGCGCTCAGGATCGCCGTCGACATGGCGAACGAGGGCCTCATCAGCCGCGAGGACGCCATCAGCCGCATCGAGGCGGCGCAGCTCGACCAGCTTCTGCATCCCACCATCGACCCCAAGGCGAAGCGCAACATCCTGACCATCGGCCTGCCCGCCTCGCCAGGCGCGGCTTCGGGCGAAATCGTGTTCTCGCCGGACGACGCCGAGAAGCTGAAGGCGCTGGGCAAGAGCGTCATCCTCGTCCGCAACGAGACGAGCCCGGAAGACA
Source organism: Rhodomicrobium udaipurense JA643 (assembly GCF_000636015.1). GTDB lineage: Bacteria > Pseudomonadota > Alphaproteobacteria > Rhizobiales > Rhodomicrobiaceae > Rhodomicrobium > Rhodomicrobium udaipurense. The sequence continues at coordinate 5,851 of NZ_JFZJ01000054.1, read as the reverse complement.
TCCACGGCATGCATGCGGCGGCGGGCATTCTCACCGCGCGCGGCGGCATGACGAGCCACGCGGCCGTGGTTGCGCGCGGCATGGGACGGCCCTGCGTCTCGGGCGCTTCGGCGCTCCGCATCAACGCCGAACTGAAGACGGTGACTGCCTCGGGCGTCACGCTGAAGGAAGGCGACATCATCACCATCGACGGCTCGACGGGTCAGGTGATCCAGGGCGAGGTTGCGATGCGTCAGCCGGAACTCACAGGCGACTTCGCCAAGCTCATGGAATGGGCTGACGTCGTGCGCCGCATGAAGGTGCGCACCAACGCCGACACCCCGCGCGATGCCGAGCAGGCGCGCAAGTTCGGCGCGGAGGGCATCGGCCTTTGCCGCACCGAGCACATGTTCTTCGACACCGACCGCATCATGGCGATGCGCGAGATGATCGTCGCGACCGACACCGACGGCCGCCGCACCGCGCTCGCGAAGATCCTGCCGATGCAGCGTCAGGACTTCATCGAACTGTTCGAGATCATGCAGGGCCTGCCCGTCACGATCCGACTCCTCGATCCGCCGCTGCACGAGTTCCTGCCGCATGGCCACACGGAAATCGTCGAGCTTGCGCAGTCGCTCGATATCGACCCGGCGACGCTTCGCGCCCGCGTCAACCAGTTGACCGAGCAAAACCCGATGCTCGGCCATCGCGGCTGCCGCCTCGCGATCACCTATCCGGAAATCGCGGAGATGCAAGCCGCCGCCATCTTCGAGGCCGCCGTCGAAGCCGGCAAGCGCACCGGCAAACCGGTGGTGCCGGAAATCATGGTGCCGCTGATCGCCACGAAGAAAGAACTCGACATCATCAAGGACATCATCGTCCGCGTGGCGAATGACGTCCAGCTCGCCACGGCCACGAAGATCGACTACCAGGTCGGCACCATGATCGAGCTTCCGCGCGCGGCGCTTCGCGCGGGCGAGATCGCGGAAACGGCGGAGTTTTTCTCCTTCGGCACGAACGACCTCACGCAGACGACCTACGGCATCAGCCGCGACGACTCGGGCGCGTTCCTCGGCGATTATCTGAAGGCCGGGATCTATTCGGCCGATCCGTTCGTCTCCATCGACACGGTCGGCGTCGGCGAACTCGTGAAGCTCGCATCCGAGCGCGGCCGCGCGACACGCGACAAGCTCAAGCTCGGTATCTGCGGCGAGCATGGCGGCGACCCGGCGTCCATCGCGTTCTGCGAGACCATCGGCCTCGACTACGTGTCGTGCTCGCCGTTCCGTGTGCCTGTGGCGCGCCTCGCAGCGGCGCAGGCCGCCATCGCGAGCAAGAAGGCCAGCAACAAGAACCTGGAAGACCGCTGATCAAAAAAGCCCGCGCTTGCTCTTTCGGCCAATGGACGACGGAGCAGCGCGGGAGTTAACTCCGAGGCGAACGGGGGGCTGATCCGCTCCCGCTATAGCAAGGCACTCCCGCCGGATGAGCGCATGACAGCGACCGCGCCTTCACTCTTTCCGACGCTCGACGCCATCCGCGAAGGTGGCAAGGGAAAGGTCGCCGCCGCGCTGTCGGCTATCGAGGCCAATCCCGGACCAGCGGCGGACTTGCTCGACAAGGCCTATGCGGAGCCGAAGGGCATCGCCCTAGGCATCACCGGGCCGCCCGGCGCGGGCAAATCCACGATGATCAACGCGCTGATCGCGGGCTGGCGTAAGGCCGGTCAGACGGTCGCGGTGCTTGCGGTCGACCCGTCGTCGCGCGCGAGCGGCGGCGCGTTGCTGGGCGACCGCGTGCGCATGCGAAGCGACCCCGAGGACAACGGCGTGTTCATCCGCTCCGTTGCCGCGCGCAATCGCCTCGGCGGTCTCGCCGACATCGCCTACCCCGCCGCGATCCTGCTCCGCGCCGTCTACGACCGCGTCATCATCGAAAGCGTCGGCGTGGGCCAGTCCGAGACGGACATCACATCCGTGTCGGATTCCGTGGTGCTGTGCATCCAGCCCGCCTCAGGCGATTCGCTCCAGTTCATGAAGGCGGGCATCGCTGAAATCCCGGATATCGCCGTCGTCACGAAGGCCGACATCGGCGCTGCGGCCACCCGCGCGCTCTCGGATCTCAAGGGCGCGCTGTCGCTGTCGCACCGCGATGCGGACGTGTGGGCGCCGGAATGTCTTTCCGTATCGGTCACGAGCGGAGCGGGCCTCTCGCCGCTGTTCGAGGCATTCGCCCGGCATGAGGCGTGGCTTCGCGACGGAGGCCGCCTCGCTCGCCTTCGCGCGGTCAAAGCCCGCGACTGGGTCGAAACCGAAATCGCTTCCGAATTCGGCCGCAAAGGTCTGGCGCTTGCCGAACGCGAATTTTTTAACGACTGGAATAACCGACCATTTACCACGATCCGGCGCGCTGCCGCCGAGTTTCGCGTTTTGCGCACGCCGTCTCACGGCGCTTGAAAGCCCGCCGCGCAGCACCTCCGCAATTTTGACACCAACGAAGCTATAGCTAGAACGCTCGAATTGTACCGAGTTGCCTAACGGCCTGTTAACCGTTCTGGCGCTATGTTCTGCGTTGCGTAGGAGTGTCGATGAGAAGTAGCCGTCCGATGACCGGGTATCAGGGGCAAAGCAGGGCGCTCGTTTCACGACCCCAGCAGCAGTTCGAGGTCATCCGGAAACCCGCGTTCGCGGTTGAAGCGCCGCGACCCGTTCCGCTTACTTTGAAAGCACGTCGATCTTTCGTGAAACTTGCGGTATATACGTTACTCGCAGGTATTTTCGCCGTTGGCGGCTATGCTTGGCGCGATCCGGATGTGCGCCGCGCCATCGATTACCGCGTGACGATGCTGACGACGACCGGCGTTTCGCAGGTCGCTCCTACCCTCGTCGAAACAGCCGAGGTGGCGGAGCCGCTCCCGCCGCAAGCCGCGCACCTGTTTTACGACAGCCAGAAAGGGCCGCGCGCCGACAAATTCGCCTATGCGCTGAAGGCCGCGGGCAGCGACACGATTGCGCGCCGCATGAAGGCCGATCCCCTGCGCCTCGACACGGCGAAGGCGGCGCCCGATCCGGCGCAAACGGCAGCGCTTGCGAGCGCCTCGCTGTTCATGACGGCGTTCGCCCCGCGCGAGGAAGCGCCCGCCGCGATGGAGGCGCCTCCCCCGCCAGTCGAATCACGCAACACGCAGTGGGCCGGGCTTCTCAAGAACGCGAGCCTTTCGCCGGAGCAGCCGAAAACACTGTTCGGCGGCCTCACCGAAGACGAATTCCGCGCGCGCGAACTTCGCTGCATGGCCACCGCGATCTATTTCGAGGCGCGCGACGAACCTGTGAAGGGCCAGATCGCGGTTGCGCAGGTGGTCATGAACCGCATCAGAAGCCCGTTCTATCCGAAAACCATTTGCGGCGTCGTCTATCAGGGCGAACGGCTGCGTACCGGCTGCCAGTTCTCGTTCACCTGCACCGGCAAGCGCAATACCGTAAAGGAACGCGCCGAATGGGCGACGTCGGTGAAGCTCGCGAAGCAGGTCATCGCGGGCGAGGTGTGGCTCGACGATGTGGGCTACGCCACGCATTACCACGCGACCTATGTGCACCCGTCGTGGCGGCATGAGCTTATCAAGATCACCCAGATCGGCGGCCACATCTTCTACAGGATGAAGCCGGGCACGGTGCAACTGGCGCTTTTGAGCGAAGGGCTTTGACGGCACAGCGTCGTGCCGTGCATCAGACGCGGCAAGACGCTACAAGTTTCGGTTGTCGATCAGCTTATCTGCGTCAAATCGAGGCCAAATTCAACGCAGGTCGATCTGTGCGGGCTGATTTACGGCGCGAGACGTTGCGCCGAGCTTGGGATGCGTCGTCCCGGCCGACTCAGAAGCCGCCGCTACTTCGCCCGCCGGTCTTCTTCAGCAGGCGAACGCCGTCGATCACCATCGTCTTGTCGGCGGCTTTCAGCATGTCGTACAGCGTGAGACACGCGACCGAAACCGCCGTCAGCGCCTCCATCTCGACGCCGGTCTTGCCGGTGGCCTTCGCGAGCGCCTCCACGTGAACGCCCGGACGCTCGGGGCGCAGGTCGAAGCCGATACTCACCTTCGTAAGCGAAAGCGGATGGCACAGCGGGATGAGTTCGGCCGTGCGCTTCGCCGCCATGATGCCCGCGATGCGCGCGGCCGCCAGCACGTCGCCCTTTGCGATCGCGCCATCCTCGATCAGCGCCAGAGTTTCCCGCGCCGTTACGAGCCAGCCTTCGGCGATCGCCGTCCGCTCCGTCTCAGCCTTGCCCGCGACGTCGACCATTGCGGCCTCGCCCTTCCCATCGATATGGGAAAGCACGCTCATGCGGTGGCTGCCTGCCTTTCGCCGCGAGCCGAACGCCCAAGCAGCGCGCGCGTCGCGGCCTCGACATCGTCGTGGCGCATGAGGCTTTCGCCGACGAGGAACGCGCCCGCGCCTTCGCGCATCAGCCTCGCAATGTCGGCGGGAGCGAAAATGCCGCTTTCAGAAACGATGATCCGCCCCGGAGGGATGAGCTGCGCCAGCCTTTCGGTCGTTTCGAGATGCGTCTCAAAGCTGTTGAGGTCGCGGTTGTTGATGCCGATCAGCCACGAATCGAGCGCGAGCGCGCGGCCGAGTTCATCTTCGTTATGCACCTCGACGAGCACATCCATGTTTTGCGTGCTCGCGGCTGCTATCAACTCCTCGGCCAGCGCGTCGCTCGTACAGGCCATGATGACGAGAATGCAGTCCGCGCCCATCGCGCGCGCCTCTGTCACCTGATAGGGATCGACCATGAAATCCTTGCGCAGTACCGGCAGCGAGCACGCCTCGCGCGCGGCGACGAGATAGGCGGGCGCGCCCTGAAACGAGGGGCCGTCCGTCAGCACCGAGAGGCAGTTCGCGCCGCCCGCTTCATAGGCGCGCGCGATGGCGGCGGGGTCGAAATCCGGGCGGATCAGTCCACGCGACGGGCTGGCCTTCTTCACCTCGGCGATCAGCGCGGGCTCAACCACGGCGACGCGGCGCGAAAGGGCGTCGAAGAAGTCGCGGACGCGGGGCGCGGCGGCGGCGCGCTCATCAAGCTCGGCAAGCGGAACCTGCGCTTTCGCAACGGCCACTTCCTCTTTTTTGTAGGCGACGATGCGGTCGAGAATGCTCATGGCTTATCCTGTTACGGCCGCGTTCGGCCGGTCGTCATTGGCGGCGTCGGGCGTGTCGGCGCTGGCGGCGATCAGCCCGTCGAGCGCCTTTTCCGCGTGTCCTTCATCAATCGAAGCGGCGGCGAGCGCTGCACCCTCGCGCAAGGTGGCCGCGCGGCCCGCGACGATGAACGCGGCGGCTCCGTTCAAAAGCACGATGTCGCGGAAGGGCCCGCGCTCGCCGCGAAGAAGCGCGCGCATCGCGATGGCCGCGTCTTCCGGCGTCCCGGCTTGGAGATCGTCAAGCCGCGCTTCCGGCAGGCCAGCGTCGCCAGGATGCACGTCGAACGAGGTGAACGCGCCGTTCTTGAGTTCGACCACGCGGCTCGCGCCCGTCGTGGAAAGTTCGTCCATACCGTCGGCGCCGTGCACGGCCCACACATGATGCGCACCGTTGCGTCGAAGCACCTCCGCCATGGGCTGGAGCCAGTCCTCGGAATACGCCCCGATCAACATGCGTTTGGCACTGGCCGGGTTGGTCAGGGGCCCAAGCAGGTTGAAGATCGTGCGCAGCTTGAGCGCGGCGCGAACCGGCGCGGCGTGGCGCATCGCGGGATGATGCGTCGGCGCCCAGAGGAACGTCAGTCCGGCGCGCTCGAAGCAGCGCTTGTGCCGCTCGACCGGCATTTTCAGCGTCACGCCAAGCTTTTCGAGCACGTCGGCCGCGCCCGA
>NZ_JFZJ01000053.1 GCF_000636015.1 Rhodomicrobium udaipurense JA643 | reverse complement strand
GGTGACGCAGGCGCCGTCGCCCTGGAAGACCGCCTTGCCGCGCTCGGCAGCCGCGCTGTCATGCGGAAGGTTCGAGAGCGAGCGGACAAACTCTGCCGTGTCGCTGATCTGGGAGGGCGTCAGTAGACCGTCAACCCCGAATGCGGGCATCTGGGAGATGCGCGTCTCCGGATGGTCGCTTCGGATGCCATACTGGATCGTCTGAAGGATTTGGTCGAACGTGCCGCCCCAGATCCAGTTGTCGTCGTTGAGGTTCGCAAAGCCTGGGCTGCCCTGCGCACCACGCCCGTGACACGCCGCGCAATTGTCGCCGAAAGCGACCTTGCCACCGGCCAGCGCGAAGTTCAGAAGCTGCGAATTGGCCTTGATGTCGGCGAAGCTGTCCTTGACGATAGCTTCGTTCAGCTTTGCCTGGCCGTCGCGCACCGCCTGAAGCGCCTCGGTTACGTTCGTCCGCTCGCTATAGCCGAGCAGCCCCTTGGTGTAGCCGGACACGAGCGGCCATGTCGGGTAGGCGACCCAGTAACCGAACGACCAGATGATGCAGGCGTAGAACGTCCACAGCCACCAGCGCGGCAGAGGCGTGTTGAGTTCGGCGATGCCGTCCCACTCGTGACCTGTCGTGGCAGTGCCGGTGTGGGGGTCTACTATTTGCTCGTGCTTATCGGCCATTGTTGCCCCCAGCGCTAAAGTCGTCTGAATCCAGCGGAATGCGGCTCGCTTCGTCGAAGCCCTTCTGGTTGCCGGGCCAGAAAACGAAGACCAGCACGCCGATGAAGAGCGTCACGAAGATGAAGAGGCCCGTCATCGCGGAGAGGGAACGAACAGTTTCGTAAGTCATGGTGTCCTCCTCCTCAGCGCAGGTTCGGGCCGGATGCGTCGTACTTCGCGAAGTCGACGAGCGTGCCGAGCATCTGGAGATACGCGATCAGCGCGTCGAGTTCCGTCACATCGCCCTGCTTGGCGTCGAACTTGCGAACGACGGCTTTCGGGTAACGCGCGGCAACGGCCGAGGCTTCCGGCGTGTCGGGCTTCGTCTGCGCGACGATGTCGAGCTTCGCGTTCTCGATCTGCTCGTCGGTGTAGGGCACGCCGACTTCGCGGAGCGTCTTCAGACGTTCGGAAATGTCGTCGTAGTCGAGCTTGCGCTTCCCAAGGAACGGATAGCCCGGCATGACGGTTTCCGGCACGATCGAGCGAGGGGCTGTCATGTGCGCGACATGCCACTCGTCCGAATATTTGCCGCCGACGCGGGCGAGGTCGGGGCCCGTCCGCTTCGATCCCCACTGGAACGGATGATCGTACATGCTCTCCGCTGCGAGGCTGTAATGACCGTAGCGCTCAAGCTCGTCCTTGAGCGTGCGGATCATCTGGCTATGGCAGGCGTAGCAACCCTCGCGGATGTAGACATCGCGGCCCTTGAGTTCGAGCGGCGAATATGGCCGCACGCCTTCCACCTTTTCGATGGTCGATTTCAACCAGAACAGGGGCGCGATCTCCACGAGGCCGCCGATGGAGACCACGAAGAGGATGCCTACGAGGAGGACGAGAGAATATTTCTCGAACGGTGCGTGACTGAGTTTCATGTTCGCCTCCTACACGGCCGGAACGGGTTGCGGGGTGCGAAGCTCAGGCGCGGCTGCAATCCTGGGCTGATCGGCGACGTCCACCGGCTCGTCTCCGCGGATGGTGCGGAACACGTTGTAGGCCATGATCAGCCCGCCGGTGAGATAGAGGAGGCCGCCCGTGGCGCGGATGACGTAATAGGGGTGCATCGACTCGACGCTTTCAACGAACGAGTATTGCAGCACGCCGAGTGCGTCGGTCGCCCGCCACATCAGGCCCTGCATGATGCCGGAAACCCACATGGCGGTGATGTAGAGCAGGATGCCGATAGTCGCGACCCAGAAGTGCCACTCGACAAGGCGCTGCGAATACAGGCCCCGACGCTTCCACAGCCACGGAACGAGGCAGTAGATCGCGCCGAAGGATACCATGCCGACCCAGCCGAGCGCGCCGGAATGCACGTGGCCGACGGTCCAGTCGGTGTAATGCGACAGCGAGTTTACCGAGCGAATGGCCATCAGCGGGCCTTCGAAGGTCGACATGCCGTAGAAGGCGACCGACACGACGAGGAAGCGGATCACGGGATCGGTGCGCAGCTTGTCCCACGCGCCGGACAGCGTCATCAGGCCGTTGATCATGCCGCCCCACGAGGGCATCCAGAGCATGATCGAGAACGTCATGCCGAGGGTCTGCGCCCAATCGGGAAGCGCGGTGTAATGCAGATGGTGCGGACCGGCCCAGATGTAGAGGAAGATCAGCGACCAGAAGTGCACGATCGACAGCTTGTAGGAGTAGACCGGTCGTTCGGCGCGCTTCGGCACGAAGTAATACATCATACCGAGGAAGCCGGCGGTCAGGAAGAAGCCAACCGCGTTATGGCCGTACCACCATTGCGTCATGGCGTCCTGCACGCCGGAGAAGGCCGAATAGCTCTTCGTTCCGAGGAAGGACACCGGCACCGCGAGGTTGTTCACGATGTGCAGCATCGCGATGGTGACGATGAACGCGAGGTAGAACCAGTTCGCCACATAGATGTGCGGCTCCCGGCGTTTCATGATCGTGCCGAGGAAGACGAGCAGATAAGCCACCCAGACGATGGTCAGCCACAGGTCCACGTACCATTCCGGTTCCGCGTATTCCTTGCTCTGGGTGACGCCGAGGAGGTAGCCCGAAGCCGCCATGAGGAGGAAGAGCTGGTAGCCCCAGAACACGAACCACGGTAGCCAGCCGCCGAAGAGTTTCGCCTTGCAGGTCCGTTGCACCACGTACATCGAGGTGGCGAGCAGCGCGTTGCCGCCGAAGGCGAAAACCACGGCCGAGGTATGAACCGGGCGCAGGCGGCCGAAGTTCGTCCATGGCAGGTCGAAGTTCAGCGCCGGAAAGGCAAGTTGCCAGGCGATCATGTCGCCCAGCATGAAACCCGCCACGCCCCAGCACACCGTTGCGATCGTGCCCGCCTTTACGACGTTGTCCGCGTAGAAGTCGGCTGGTTGGCTGGGCGCGCTCGAAAAGGCCTTGCCCGCCAGGAAGACGGTTCCAGCCAGAGCAAAAAGCGCGAAGATGACGGCATGAAACTGCATCACGCTGTCGGGCGAGAATAGGGCTATAAAGACACCGAGGGCCAACCCCCCGAGAGTGAGGCCGAGCGCTCCCCAATCGAGAAGCGCCGCGCCTCCTGTTTTAGTGCTCGCAACTTCCATGATGTTCTCCCCGTCAGCCGACGAATGCGGGCCTACGTTTGCGATCTTTGCGAGAATTCCTACGCTGCCGCTTGGCGGCCTTGATTTCGATCAATTCCAGGGGTGGCCTAACACACATCCATCATGAAGTTGCAGGATTGACAGGGTTTTATTGGCTTCACTTTTCCGAGAGGCCGCGTTCTTTTCCCCTCGAAGGGCGAGCGGCTTTGCCGTGGCCGCTTGACCTCGATCAAGGCGCGAGGTTGTACCCGGCGCATTCTTGAGGAAAACGAGACTGGGAAGAACACGGTGCACGACCCGGGAAGCAGCGAGCATAACAACAGGATTCCGAAGCCTCTCGGCGAGGCGTTTCTCTCCCTGCTCGAACGCGATCAGAGGCGCATGCTGCGGATCTGCACGCGCCTGGAAAGCATCGCGGACGGCCTGCCGGGAAGCGGCAAGCTAAGAAGGACAGCGAGGGAGATTGCCTTCCTCGACCGGGCGTTTGACCGGCACATGTTCATCCATGAGAAGTTCCTGTTCCCGCTCGTCAGGAGCCTTTGCGACAGTCGCGAGAGTGTCGAACCCATGCTCTGCCAACTCGAAGCGGAGCATGCGACCGATCAGGGGTTGATCCTCGAAATCACAGCCGCCTATGCCGGTGCCATCGGCAGCACGCCCCGCGCGGTCGGGGTGCCGCTCTGCACGCTCGGCTATCTTTTGCGAGCATTTTTCGAGAATTTCCGGCGTCACGCGGCCTGGGAAAAGATGCTGCTCCATCCCGTCGTGAAGGATCAGTTCATCTCCGAGACGCCAAAGCATCAGCACGACGCCGTGCTGCGTTATTCCATCGGCGCGGGGCGGAGCGGGCGCTGGTTCCCGGCGGTCGTTGGCTAGCGCACGCGGCCACATACGCCGGAACGATGGCGAACCCTATACAATCCAAGATTGTACTTGCGGAATAGTAAACGCGGGGATAGAAATTATGAAAGGTTTTTGCTCAGTTCTGCGTCAATCGCCATGTCACAATCGCTCTTGCGCGTTTCCGCCGATGTCGCCACCGAATTCGACGCCTATACTCGGACCGCTTATGTGGAGGAGCGTATCGCACTGATGGTGCAGAAAATCGGCTATGTCGCGGCCTGCATAGATCTGTTTCACTGGAGGCACGTCATCGATCAGGCGCTGCGGGAGGTCGAAGCGGAGCGTTCCGCATCGCGGTGAAGCGCAGTAGAGCGCTCCGATAGAAGGCGGATAGCGGCGGTGGAGCGCGTGAGGCAATCGCTGTGCTGCCGTGAGAGACGGAGACCGCGGGCTTCACGATCTCCGGGCACCTGCGGCTTTCGCCTTTATTTAGCTTCGAGGATCTTCGGGCATTCCTTCGAGACGAAGCGGTTGATCTCGCGCACGAGATCCTTTTCGAACAGGCCGAAATTCTGTTCGAGCGTCGCCGCCGTCCAGACCGCGCCCTTGATCAGCGTCGCGCCCTGGATGTCGTTGATATGGAGGGCCGCGTTCGTTGACGCTCCGTCCTTGAACTTCAGCTCGGGCGCAAGCGTGGCGCTGATGGGATATTTGCTTTCGCCGATCTCGCAGGACACGGCCTGCTTCTCGACCTTCAGCTCATGATCCGGCTTCGTGAGCGACGCGACGATATCGGCGCGCTTCACGCTGACTTTCGCGCTGCACTTTGCCGAGCCCTGGCCCCAGGACAGTTTTTTCTGTTCGGCGCCCTTCTGGATTTCTTCCTTCTGCCACGTCTTGGTTACGTCGCAGGTCACGTCCGGCCCGTTCGCGTCCTTTGAGACGATGATCGAACAGAGGTCTTTGGCGCATTGCGAAAGCTTGGCTTTCTCGCCTTCGTCTTCCGCCGACGCCGCCCCCGCGAGCGCCATGGAAAGACCGAGCGGAATCATCACGCCACGGACGATGCTCACACTCCAATCGAAATTCGACATACGCAATAAACTCCCCCGGTTTCGCGCGCTTCGCCGCGCCGCGATGCTAGCCATTTGGGCAATGGCGCGCTCATTTAGCATGGCGCATACAGAGTTCAACACTTGGCGGTCGCAGAAACTTGTGTAAATGTTCGGCTAACAAAAAAAGGGGTCCGGCGATGAATGGGGAGCGAACGGAAGCGGTTGAAACCGTGGACATGTCGGCCTGGATCGTTGCCGGCAACGCTGAAAACACTCTGTGACAAGTCTGGTGCGGTTGTCGCCATGCCGCTGGCGGTGCGGCGATGTCCTAATCGAAGCCCCAACGTTCCAATAGGCTCATGATCACAATCTCCGTAACCCGGGAGGGAGAGGGCGAAACGCGGGTCGCCTTGTCTCCTGAAACCACGAAAAAATTCAAAGGTCTCGGCGCGCGCGTCGTGTTTCAGGCGGGCGCGGGCGACCGTTCATTCCTGCCGGACCGGCTGTTTGCCGAGGCGCTCGCGGAAATCGTCGAAAGCGCGGCGGAAGCGGTGCGCGAAGCCGACGTGCTTCTGAAAGTCGGCCGCCCCTCGGCGGAGGAACTCGCCGCGCTCAAGCCGAGCGCCATTGTCGTCGCCATGCTCGACCCGTTCGGCGCGCGCGACGAGCTTGAAGCGCTCGCGGCTAAGGGCGTCTCGGCGTTTGCGATGGAGTTTATCCCCCGCATCACGCGCGCGCAGTCGATGGACGTGCTGTCTTCGCAGTCGAACCTTGCGGGCTATAAGGCCGTGATCGACGCTGCGGCGCATTTCGGCCGCGCTTTCCCGATGATGATGACAGCGGCGGGCACGGTTCCGGCCGCGCGCGTCTTCGTCATGGGCGCTGGCGTGGCGGGCCTTCAGGCCATCGCGACAGCGCGCCGCAATGGTGCAGTGATCTCCGCGACCGACGTTCGCCCCGCCGCGAAGGAACAGGTGGCGAGCCTTGCCGCGAAGTTCATCGCGGTCGAGGACGAAGAGTTCAAGGCGGCTGAAACCGCTGGCGGCTACGCCAAGGAAATGTCGGACGAGTACAAGAAAAAGCAGGCGGCGCTGATCGCCAGCCACATCGCGGCGCAGGACGTGGTCATCACGACCGCGCTCATTCCGGGCCGCCCCGCGCCGCGCCTCGTTACGCGCGAGATGGTCGAAAGCATGAAGCCCGGCTCCGTGATCGTGGACCTCGCGGCGGAGCGCGGCGGCAATGTCGAAGGCACGGTGCCCGGCCAGATCGTCGTGCATGCGGGCGTCACCATCATGGGCCAGACGAACCTCGCGGGCCAGGTGCCGGGCAACGCCTCGGCGCTCTACGCGCGCAACCTTTATGCCTTCCTCGAACCGCTGATCGACAAGAAGGACGGCAAGCTCGCCATCAAATGGGACGACGAAATCATCGCGGGCACGCTGATCGCCAAAGACGGCCAGATCGTGCATCCGCGCCTCAAGGGAGGTGCCTGATGAAAACGAAGCTCTACCCGGCGCTCGGGGGGCTTGCCCTCACGGCGTTGACCATGCTCGCGCCCGGCGCGGCGCTCGCGGCCTCCGAAGGCTCGCACGGCGTTTCGCCCTTCGTCTACGAATTGTCGATCTTCGTGATGGCGATCTTCGTCGGCTACTACGTGGTGTGGAGCGTGACGCCCGCGCTGCATACGCCGCTGATGTCGGTCACGAATGCGATTTCCTCGGTGATCGTGGTCGGCGCGCTGCTCGCGGTCGGTGTCGAGGCGGCGGACGTGATCTCCACCGGCGGCACGTTCTGGGCGAAGCTGTTCGGCTTCCTCGCGCTCGTGATGGCCTCGGTGAACATCTTCGGCGGCTTCCTCGTCACGAGCCGAATGCTCGCCATGTACAAGAAAAAAGAAAAGAAGGGTGACCGGTAATGAACCCTAGTCTGGTTGCTCTCCTTTACCTCGCCTCCGGCGTGCTCTTCATCCTTGCGCTGCGGGGGCTTTCGTCGCCCGAAACCTCGCGGCAGGGCAATACTTTCGGCATGATCGGCATGGCCATCGCCACCGCCACCACGCTCGGCGTTGCGCGGCCGGAAACGAACGAAAGCTGGCTGCTGATCGCGGGCGGTATCGCGCTCGGCGGCGGCATCGGCGCGGTCGCGGCGCGGCGCATCGCCATGACGGCCATGCCGCAGCTCGTCGCCGCGTTCCACAGCCTCGTCGGCCTCGCCGCCGTATTCGTGGCCGCCGCCGCGCTCTACGCGCCGGAAGCCTTCGGCATCGGTACGCCCGGCGCGGTCTATGCGCAGAGCCTCGTCGAAATGTCGCTCGGCGTCGCGATCGGCGCGATCACCTTCTCGGGCTCGCTCATCGCGTTTGCGAAGCTCAACGGCAACATGTCCGGCAAGCCGATCCTCTTGCCCGCGCGCCACCTCATCAATCTGGCGCTCGCGGTCGGCATCGTCGCGATGATCGTGCTTTTCGTGCAAACGCAGGACACGAACCTGTTCTGGGCCATCGCGGTGACGTCCTTCGTATTCGGCATCCTGCTGATCGTGCCCATCGGCGGCGCGGACATGCCGGTGGTCGTCTCGATGCTGAACTCCTACTCCGGCTGGGCGGCGGCGGGCATCGGTTTCACGCTGTCGAACACCGCGCTCATCATCACCGGCGCGCTCGTCGGTTCGTCGGGCGCAATCCTGTCCTACATCATGTGCAAGGGCATGAACCGCTCGTTCATTTCGGTGATCCTCGGCGGCTTCGGCGGCGAGACTTCAGCGGCGGGCGGTGCGACCGAACAGCGCCCAGTGAAGCAGGGTTCCGCCGATGACGCGGCGTTCATCCTGAAGAATTCGTCGAAGGTCATCATCGTGCCGGGCTACGGCATGGCGGTCGCGCAGGCGCAGCACGCGCTTCGCGAGATGGCCGACAAGCTGAAGGAGGCCGGCGTCGAGGTGAAATATGCGATCCACCCTGTCGCGGGCCGCATGCCAGGCCACATGAACGTGCTGCTCGCCGAAGCGAACGTGCCTTACGACGAGGTCTTCGAGCTTGAGGACATCAACTCGGAACTCGCGCAGGCGGATGTGGCATTCGTCATCGGCGCGAACGACGTGACGAACCCGGCGGCGAAGGAAGATCCGTCATCGCCGATCTACGGCATGCCGGTGCTGGAAGTGTGGAAGGCGGGAACCGTGATGTTCATCAAACGGTCATTGTCTTCCGGCTATGCAGGCATCGACAACACGCTGTTCTACCGCGACAACACGATGATGCTTTTCGGCGACGCCAAGAAGATGACGGAAGAAATCGTCAAGGCGATCTAACGGGGAAACTGAGGCGCGGCGTGTGCCGCGCCTGTCCACGTGCGGGGACGGGCTTCGTCATCCGCCGTTCCGAGATCAGCGGTGCACACGGATGAATTGTGGCGTCATGCCCCTTGTAAAAGGGGGGCGCTTTCTTTAGCTTTCGGCTGGTATTCCTGCGTTTTGCCTGCCGTAAAAAACTTGGGGGACTACAATGAGAGTGAGCTACTTGCTTTGGCTTCTCGGCATCGTCATCGCGGCGCTTGTCGGATATAACGTTCTCGTCGCTCCGATCGATTTTGTAAACAGCCTTATCGCCAGTTTCAACCCGGATGGCGCGGCGAAGGCCCTTCTTCTGGCTCTCGGGCTGGTCGCCATTTCGAAGCTGTTCTAAGCTCTCCTCCGGCGAAACGGTTCGTTTTGCCGGAACCAGAGCGAGACCACAAAGCTTGATTGTCAGGGTGCCGCAGCGGCGCTCGGCGATAGCATTTGAAGTCGGCATGGCAGCGCTGTGCCGACCTCTTTATTTGCGATTCCGTGCGAGGCTCGGAGCCTCTCCGGATTTCTAAAACACGACGCGAGAGGCGCTTTGGTTTGCGACGTGAGCCCGAAAAGCGACCGCATGATTTCTCCCGATCTGGCCCGGGGGTTGCCGCAAATGCGCCCCATCAATGCCTTAGACGGCGACCTACCTTATAACAGCGCGGCCTGTGCCCTAAGGCGCGCAAAATCATAATGTGGCGGTCAGGCAATAACCCATGCACGGTGAGCCGGATTTTTATAGCATTCTCGGCGTTACGAGAAACGCGACCGACGTCGAAATCCGTCGGGCCTTTCGGACGCTCGCCAAGAAATATCACCCCGATAGCCAACAGGCTTCGGGCGTGGCGTCCGATCTCGATTTCAGCCGCTTGACGGAAGCCTACGAAACGCTGAAGGATCCCGAGCGCCGCGCGGCCTATGACGAAGAATTGTCTCACGGACGTCAATTGGCTGGATTGGGCGAGCGCCTCATGCGCCCGAATGCCTTCTTTGCGGGCGTCGCGGCAGGGGTTGTCGTCGCAGTCTTCGCCGTTGGGAGCGCATTCTACTTCGGCGGAACGAAGGAAACTCCGAAATCGCAGGACTCGCTGAGCATTGCTGCGACGAAGACCGACCGGCAGCCGCGCGAGGCCGCGACGCAAGGCCAACAATCCGCCGGGCAGGCCGCAGCCGAAAAGGCGGACAATGCGGAGTCCAGCGCGCCGCAGCAGACGGCGGCTTCCGCCACCGCGCAATCAGCGTCAGCTTCGCAGGAGGCGGCGGTTCCCACGCCCGCCGCTCCCGCTGAAACGGTGAAAATGCGGCGAACGGCCTCGCTCGAAAAGCCCGCCGCTGAAAAACACGATGCGCCGCCGCTGCCGCAGGTTACGCTCGACAACAACACTGTCATCGACCCCCCGACCGAGCGAAACGAAGGCGTTGCCGCACCCGATTACCCGGCGCCGCCATTTCCCGATCCCAAGTCGAAGATCTCTTCGAAAAAGGCGCCGCCATCCGTTAACGGCGCGCTGGATGTGTCGACCGGTTCGGTCTCGCACGAGATCGTGCAGCAGTTCGAACCGGGTAACGGGCGGCGCGAAAGCTTCGCCGATTGCCCCCATTGTCCCGAGATGGTCGTTATCCCGGCCGGGCAGGTGGTGGTCGGCGCGCGCCCGGAAAGCGCGGGCTATCGGCCCGAGGAAGCTCCGGCCCATCGCGTCGTCCTCAAGAAGCCGCTCGCGGTCTCGAAGCGCGTGATTTCGGCCGGAAACTGGCGCGCCTGCGTGGACGCCGGTGTGTGTCGACTCACATTGTCGTCGCTTCTCGCGGTCGGGTCGACCGTTCCGGCGACGCGGCTCACATGGTTTGACGCGAAGGGCTATGTCGACTGGCTGAGCCAGATTACCGGGCGGCGCTACCGGCTGCTCAGCGAGGCGGAATGGGAATATGCGCTGCGCGCGACCTCCGACCGCGACGGCTCGGAGCGGTCGACCCGACCGCCATTCGATCCGATGGCGGACGGCGGGCCTTTCGGCCGCATGCGCTTTGAACGCGCGAGCATGACGAGCGCGAATGCGTGGGGCCTTTATACCGGCACGGTCTTCGAGTGGGTCGAGGATTGCTGGCACGCGAGCTACGACCGCGCGCCCGGCGACGGCGCGGCGTGGCTCTCTGCTTCGGGCGGAGATTGCGCTTATCGCGTGGTGCGTGGGGCGACGCGAGGCGACGCGGCCCGGTTTTCGGCACGCGCCCGGGAATTCGCCGATATCGGAGCACCGATGCTCGGCTTTCGTGTGGCGCGCGACATTCCGCAGCCAGCGAGAACGGCGCTCGGTGAGCCGTAGCGAGCGACTTCGCTCGAAACCCTCAATCCTCGGCGGGGACGCTTCGCCGCGCTTTTGGTGAAGGCACCTTGGCAGGTGCGTCGTAGGCAGCTTCCTGAAGCCGCGCGAGGTCCGGGATCAGGATCTCGCGATAATTCACCAGTTCGATGACCCCTCGGGTCTTAAGTCGCGTGATCTGGCGGCTCACGGTCTCGATGGTGAGGCCCAGGCAATCGGAAATCTCGGCGCGCGACAGCGGTAGAACGAAGTGAACCTCATCGCGCCTTTCAACGCGCGAGCACTCCATATTGGGCACGCGCTTCGCGATCATCAGGAGGAAGCTCGCCACGCGTTCTTCCGCCTTCTTCCGGGCGAGAAGAAGCATCCATTCCTGGCAGGCGTCGAGTTCTGTCAGGGTGTATTGAAAAAGCCGGTGTTCCAGCCCCGGGTGCTCGGCGAGCAAACGCTCGAACCCGGCCGTCGGGAAAACGCAGAGTTCTACGTCGGTTGCGGCTTCTGCAAAGTAGGGATTTTCCGCGCGGTAAGCCCTGCCGAGAAAGTCCGATGCGAACAACAGGCCGATGATGTGCTGCCGCCCGTCATCGAGCGTCTTCGTCAGCTTGACGACTCCGGACACGATGTTCGCAAAAACGCTCCGCGCCTGCCCTTCGCCGAGGATCATCTGGCCGGCAGGGACCACGCGGCTGCGCGCTATGCGATTTAGGCTCAGAATCTCCGTCGCGCTCAACGCGTCGCATATGGACCGATGCCTTATCGCGCATGTGGTGCAGCGGCTTGCCTGGTCGATGGACAGAAACATTTCCAAGCGGATGGACGACCCTCGGAAGGGGCTCCCTACGAAAAGCGGTTCTTCGGAACCATCTTATCCCTGTGAGAATGATGGGGAAGAATTTTGACCTGTGTCAAACGAGAAAAAAGGCCGCACCCATCTTTGCCATGAAGTGGCCTGAAAAAGGGGAGTTCGCGATGACGTCCACACATGATGATACCGCTCCGGCTTCCAAAAGCGGCGACGCCGCTCCTGCCATTGTGCGCGTCCCGTTCGATGCTCCCTGGAACTGGCTGGCGGCGGGCTGGCGCGATCTTTGGGCAACGCCACAGATCAGCCTGATCTATGGCGGGGTGTTCGCGGGGATCGCCTGGTTTTTCCTGCTCGCCCTCGCGCTTTCGAGCGCGCTGCCTCTGATCCTGCCGCTCGCCGGAGGCTTCCTCCTCCTGGGACCGGTGCTCGCAGTCGGGCTTTACGAAATCAGCCGCAAGCGCGAGCGCGGGGAGGCGACGTCCTGGGCCGATATCTCCGCCGTGATCCGCGAGAACGGCTCGCGCCTTGCACTTTTCGGTGTGGCGCTGCTGCTCCTCTTCATCTTCTGGATGCGCGTCGCGTTTCTGCTGTTCATGTTGTTTTTCGGTGCCGCGAGTTATCCTTCCGCCGAAACACTGGTCTCGACGCTCCTGTTCACCTGGCACGGGCTCGGCCTTGCAATTGTCGGAACGACTGTTGGCGCGCTTTTCGCCCTCGTCGCCTATGCGATCTCCGCGATTTCCGTGCCGATGCTGCTCGACCGCCACGTGGATGTCGTGACGGCGATCATCCAGAGCGTGCAGGCCGTGCGGACCAACCCCGAGGCGATGCTTCTCTGGGCGGCTCTTATCCTCGGAATTGTAGCGCTCGGCTGCTTGACCCTCTTTGTCGGCCTCACGATCGCGTTCCCACTCGTCGGTCACGCGAGTTGGCACGCTTACCGAGAACTCACCGGCACGCGGTAAAGTTGGATACAAAGAGACGGTTGTCTTGCCGCAAAAGACTCTATAGGTCCGCACTCGGGCAATTCGTCGCGCAAAGGGACGTTCGCACGCTCGCAAGCGATTGAAATGCCGAAAGCCTACCGATTTGAAATTTTGACGCCAACGATATCTGATGAGGGCGCTTTGACTTTCCGGCTTCGCAAGACGCGTCGTTTGCTGTGGGCGCTTCTCCCCATCGTTTCCGCTTTAGCTGCTCCCGAGGGCGCCGAGGCTCAAGCTCCCGGAGCGGGGCCGCCTGCGGTCGGCGTGGTCCGTGTGGAAGAACAGCCGCTGACCCAAACCAGCGAGTTTCTCGGGCGCATTCAGGCGACCGATCGCGTGAATATCGTGGCGCGCGTGTCGGGCTTTCTGGAAAAGCGCTTCTTCGAGGAAGGGTCCGAAGTCAAGAAAGGCGAGTCGCTCTACCGCATCGAGCAGCCGCCTTTCAAGGCCGAGGTGGACGCGCGGCGCGCCGTTGTGGACCAACTGAAGGCGCAGCTCGAAAACGCGAAGCTGACGCTCGACCGCGCGAAATCTCTGCTTGGCGGTCCCGCCGGTCAGCAATCTGCTTATGACAGCGCGCTCGCCCAGCAGCGGAGCTTCGCAGCGCAGGTGCTCGGCGCTCAGGCGCAATTGCAGACGGCGGAAATCAATCTCGGCTACACCGACATCGTCGCGCCGATCACCGGCAAGATCGGCCGTACCGCGATCACCGAGGGCAACTATGTGACGCCAAGCTCGGGGACGTTGACGACCATCGTCAGTCAGGATCCGATGTATGTCGTCTTCCCGGTTGCGGTACGCGCGGTCAATGAACTGGTCGCACGCTATGCGACGCGGGGCGGCTTCGAGGCCGTTCGCATCAAGCTCAGGCTTCCCGATGGCCGCATCTACGAAAAGGAAGGCGAGGTCAACTTCGTCGACAACACCGTGTCGACCGACACCGACACGATCATCCTTCGCGGTACGATCCCGAATCCACAACTGACGATTTCAAAGGGCGTAGCTATCCGTACGCTCTCGGACGGGGAATTCGTGCGCGTGATCCTCGAAGGCGTTCAACCCGTTCAGGCGGTTGCGGTCCCACGTGCCGCCGTGCTGACGGACCAGCAGGGCGATTACGTCTTTGTGATCGGCGCCGACAACAAGGCTGAGCTGCGCCGCATCGAACTCGGGCAGACGACGGGCGCGACCGCCTTCGTCCTCAAAGGGTTGACGAAGGGCGAAAACATTGTGGTCGAGGGGCTGCAACGCGTGAAGCCAGGCCAGCCGGTTTTGCCGGGACCGCCAGCGCCGCAGCCGGGCGCGCAGTCGAACGCCGCGCAGCCAACTTCCGCGAATGGCGCTCCCGCCGCTCCGGCAACCAAGAAGCCCGACGACGGGAAGCGGTGATTCCATGATTTCTTCGGTCTTCATCGACAGGCCGCGCCTCGCGATCGTCTTGTCGATCGTGATAACGATCGCGGGCATTCTCGGCCTCATCAATCTCCCCGTCTCGCAGTTCCCGGACATCGTGCCGCCGCAGGTGCAGGTCACGGCGAACTATCCGGGCGCGTCGGCTGAAGTGGTCGAAACCAGCGTGGCGCAGCCGCTGGAAGCGCAGATGGTCGGCGTCGACAAGATGCTGTACATGAAGTCGAACAGCGCGAACGACGGCACCTATACGCTCACGCTCACGTTTGAGCTCGGCACGAATCCCGACATCAACACCGTTAACGTGACGAACCGCGTGCAGTCCGCGCAGTCGCAATTGCCGCAGATCGTGACGCAGCAAGGCGTGATAACGCGCAAGCGCTCGTCCGCCGTGCTCCAGTTCATGATGCTCTACAGCGAGACGGGCGAACAAGACCCGCTCTTCATCACGAACTATGCCACGATCAACGTGCTGGACGAGATAGCGCGCACGCCGGGCGTCGGCCAGGCCTCGCTGTTCGGCAGGCTCAACTATTCGATGCGCATCTGGTTCGACATCGAGCGGCTCGTGAGCCTCAACCTCATGCCGTCCGACGTGATCCGGGCCATTCAGGCGCAGAACATTCAGGCCCCGGTCGGCCGCGTCGGCGCAAGGCCGATCAGTCCCGATCAGCAATTCCAGATGAATCTGCAAACGCAGGGTCGCCTTTCCACACCCGCGCAGTTCGGCGATATCATCCTTCGCGCCAACCCCGACGGGTCTGCGCTGCGCGTCCGAGACGTTGCGCAGGTGCAACTCGGCGCGCAGAACGAGGATTCGGAAAGCCGGCTCAGCGGCAAGCCTGCCGTCGCGATGGGCATCTACCTTGCGCCGGGTGCGAACGCCGTGGCAACGGCTGCCCGCGTCAACGCGACGATGGAGAAGTTGAAACCCCGATTTCCGCAGGGCTTGAATTATCTCGTCGTCTTCGATTCGACGACCTTCATTTCCGACACCATCCACGAAGTCATAAAGACGATCATAGAAGCGTTCGTCCTCGTGGTGATTGTCGTCTTCCTGTTCCTCGGGAACCTCAAGGCGACGATCATTCCGGCCATTGCGGTGCCGGTCAGTCTCGTCGGCACATTCGCCTTCCTTCTGCTCCTCGGATACTCGGCCAACACGATCTCGTTACTGGCTCTCGTGCTAGCCATCGGCATCGTGGTGGACGACGCCATCGTCGTGGTGGAGAACGTCGAGCGCGTGATGGAGGAGGAGCCGGACCTGTCACCGGCGGAGGCCACCAAAAAGGCCATGAACCAGATCACGGGGCCGATCATCGCGATCACCCTCGTGCTGCTCTCGGTGTTCGTCCCGACCGCCTTCCTTCCCGGCATCACGGGACAGTTGTTCCGGCAGTTCGCCGTGACAATCTCCATCGCAATGCTGATTTCGGCGATCGTCGCGTTGACGCTGTCGCCCGCGCTCTGCCGCGTATTCCTGAGGCCCGCCGCAAAACAAGGCGTCATGGGCTGGGTCATGAGACGCATCGACAACACGCGCGATTCCTACGCCTGGGTGGTGACACGCCTCGTCCGTGTTGCGGTTGTCTCGCTGTTCATTATCGGCGGCTTCGCGGCAGGCGCCTACTTCCTGTCCCTCAAGACGCCGACGGGCTTCCTGCCCGAAGAAGATCAGGGCGCGTTCTTCATTGTGATCCAGCTTCCAAATGGCGCTTCCGTGTCGCGTACGACCGAGGTGGCCAAACAGGTTGAAGGGATGATGCTGAAGCAGCCGCAGGTCTACCAGACCTTTTCGGTGATCGGCTTCTCGTTCCTCGATCAGAGCGCGGCGTCGAATTCCGCCTTCATGGTGGTCAGGCTCAAACCGTTCGCCGACCGACCCGGACGCGAGAACTCGGTTCAGGCGCTGATGGGCAAGACCTTCGCGATGACCCAAGGCATACGAACGGCGAACATCTTCGCGTTCAACGTGCCGCCGATCATCGGTCTTTCAACCAGCGGTGGCTTCGAATATCAGCTCGAAGCGCTTGAAGGTCAGGATCCGGCGAAGATCGGCAGCGTGATGGGCGGGCTTCTTGCGGCCGCGAATCAGGACCCGCGCCTCACTCGCGTGTTCTCGACGTTCACGGCCAACAATCCGTCCATCTTCCTCGACATCGACCGTGACAAGGCGCAGACGCTCGGCATCAACATCAACGACATCTTCACCGCGCTACAGGCGACGCTCGGCGGCATCTACGTCAATGACTTCAACATGTTTGGCCGAACGTGGCAGGTGAACATCCAGGGCATCGCCGAGAATCGAACCGATCTCGAATCGCTCTGGCGGATCTACATCCGCAACAACAAGGGCGCTGTGGTGCCGCTTCAGTCCATCGCCTCGGCGCGGATCGTGGTCGGCCCGCAGGTCATATCGCGCTACAACAACTATCGGTCGGTCTCGATCACGGGTAGCCCGGCTCCCGGCGTTTCGTCGGGTACTGCGCTCGCGGCGATGGATGAAGTGTCGAAGAAGACGCTGCCGAGCGGATTCTCCTACGAATGGACTGGCACGGCGTTTCAGGAGCATGAGGCTTCTGGCCAGACCGGCGTCATCCTCGCGCTGGCGCTGCTATTCGCCTACCTGTTCCTCGTAGGCCTCTACGAAAGCTGGTCCATCCCGATATCGGTGATCCTCTCCATCGCGGTCGCGATCCTCGGCGCGATGGCGGGCATTCTGATTGCCGGGCTGACGCTCGATCTTTACGCGCAGATCGGTCTCGTCGTGCTTGTCGCGCTCGCGGCAAAGAACGCGATCCTTATCGTGGAATTCGCGAAGGAAGAGCACGACAAGGGCGTTCCGATCATGGAATCCGCCGTGCGTGGCGCGCGGACCAGGTTCCGCGCCGTGATGATGACGTCCATCGCCTTCATCCTCGGCCTTTATCCGCTGGTGGTGGCGACGGGCGCGGCGATGATCACGCGGCGCGATGTGGGCACGCCCGTGTTCGCGGGCATGCTCGCGGCGAGCTTCGTCGGCATCCTCATCATTCCGATGTTGTATGTGGTGTTCCAATCGGTGCGCGAGCGGGTGAAGAAGCGGCTGCTCGGCTCGGCCTACGAGCGGCAGACTCCGCATCCGCCGGACGAGCAACCAGCGGCATAGCGTTCGCCTCTCGAATGGCCGGGTTTTTCCCGGCCATTTCTTTTGGCTGAATGTGGTCGACAAAATGCCACCCCCGCTTCCAGATGACGCGCCGCGTTTCGGCTTGACCGTTGATCGATCTTTACTCATCATCCGGCCCCATGAAGCCATCGAATTTGCCGGCGCCCCTCGTTCGCGGCGCCATGACCGTCGCGCCGCCCTTTGTGCTGGCGCGCGCTATCGACGCACTCCTGCGCAAGATGGAGCGCGCGCACCCGCGCCTGTTCAAGAATCTGGCGCGGCTCAAGCCCTATGTGATCCACGTCGAGCCGTCGGATCTGCCGCACCGCTTCGCGCTGAAGTTCGGCGGCGACGAGAAGGCGTTCGTGCGTCTCCTCGATCCGCGCGACGAAACGCCCGGCGACGCCTGCATTAAAGGCAACATCGACGTTCTCCTGAACCTGCTTCAGGGCCGCATCGATGGCGACGCGCTGTTCTTCACCCGCGGCCTCGTCATAGCGGGCGACACGGCTGCCGTGGTCGCGCTGCGCAACACGCTCGACCGCGAGGAAATCGACCTGTTCGCTGACGTCACCTCGATGTTCGGTCCGCTTCAGAAGCCCGCCGAACGCGCGCTGACCGCTATCGGACGCGCCCGTGAAGCCGCGCGCCATCGCGCCGCCGAGTTCATCGACTCCCTTCGCGAAGACAAGACGGCGGACGCTGCGGCCCCAGCTTGGGTCAACGAACGCGACGCACTCAAGGCCGAACTCAAAACGCTCCAGACCCGCATCGCCAAGCTCGAAGTGCGGGAGAAGCTCGCGAAAGGGGCGAGCCAGGACCCGGCACACTCATGACACACCATTCCCTTGAACTTCTCAGCCCAGCCGGCAATCCGGCAGCGCTCCGGGCGGCCATTGAGGCTGGCGCGGACGCCGTCTATTGCGGCTTTGCCGACCGAACCAACGCGCGCAACTATCCCGGCCTGAATTTCGACGTGGACGAGATGGTCGAAGGCGTGGCTTTCGCCCATTCGAAGGGCGCGAAGGTGCTCGTCGCCATCAACACGTTCCCGCCCGCTGGCGAGATGAAGTCGTGGAAAGACGCCATCGACAACGCCGCCATGGCGGGCGCTGACGCCGTCATCCTCGCCGACATCGGCGTGCTCGACTATGCCGCGAACAAGCATCCGAACCTGCGCCGCCATCTGTCCGTGCAGGCGTCCGCCGCGAACCCGCTGTCCATCAACTACTATCGCGACCAGTTCGGCGTGAAGCGCGTGGTGCTGCCGCGCATCCTCTCCGTCGACGAGGTGGCGCATGTGGCGAAAGAAACGGGCATGGAAATCGAGGTGTTCGGCTACGGCTCCGTTGGTCCGATGTCCGAAGGCCGCTGCTTCCTCTCTTCCTACATGACCGGCCTCTCCCCGACGAGCGAGGGCGCTTGCGCGCCCGCAAGCCACGTCACCTACAAAGAAGAGGGTGACTTCGTGCTGTCCTGCCTCGGCGATGTCGTGCTGAACCGCGTCGCCAAGGGCGAGGGCGCCGCCTATCCGACGCCGTGCAAAGCGCGCTACGTCGCATGCGGCAAGGCGGGCTACATCTTCGAGGAGCCGATCGCGCTGAACGCGCTCGACATCCTCCCCGAGCTGAAGAAGGCCGGTGTGACGGCCCTGAAGATCGAAGGCCGCCAGAGAAGCAAGGCCTACGTGGCCGAAGTGGTGAGCGCGTTCCGCAAGGCACTCGACGCGGTGGAAACGGGCGAGACCCGTTCGACTGACGACCTTAGCGACCTCTCAGAGGGCGGCCGTCAGACGTTCGGCGCGTACAAGAAGGGCTGGCGCTGATGCCAAACGAAAACGCAAAGACGGCCAAGCTGACGCTTGGGCCGCTCCTCCACCATTGGACGCCGGAAGCGCGCCGCGACTTCTACTTCCGCGCCGCCGACGAGATGCCGGTCGACTCCGTCTATGTCGGCGAAGTGATCTGCTCGAAGCGTGAGCCGTTCTTTCAGGATCATCTCCCGGAAGTCATCGACCGGCTGAAATCTGCGGGCAAGGAAGTGGTGATGTCCACGCTGGCGCTGGTCACGCAGCCGCGCGAGGTGAAGGCGATCCGCGAGGCCGCCGACGCCGACCTGATCGTGGAAGCGAACGACGTCGCATGCCTAGAAGCGCTGCATGGCCGCCCGCACATCATCGGCCCGTTCATCAACGTGTTCAACGAGGGCGCGCGCGACTTCGTCGCGAAGAACGGCGCGTTCCGCGTGGTGCTGCCCGTGGAAGCGCCCGCGACCTCGATCAAGGTGCTGGCCGACAACGCAGGCAAGCTCGAAATCGAGGTGCTGGTTTTCGGCAAGCAGACGCTGTCGATCGCGATGCGCTGCTATCATGCGCGCGCCAACGGCCTCACCAAAGACTCGTGCCAGTTCGTTTGCGGCCTCGATCCGAACGGCCTCAACGCAACGACCGTGACCGGAGACGACATTCTCACCATCAACGGCACGTCGACGATGTCGAACGGTTATGGCGTGCTGCTGCACGAGCTTGACGCGCTGCGCACCATGGGCGTGACGCATTTCCGCCTCTCGCCGCAGGCTGTCGATATGGTTGATGTCGCGCGCCTTTTCCGCGACACGCTCGACGGAAAACTCGCGCCAGGGGAAGCCGAGGCGAAGCTTCGTCCTCTCACCGAACCTGTGCCGTATGTGAACGGCTTCTATTATGGCCGCGTCGGCCTGTCATGGAACGACCGCCACGCCGCCTGAGGCGACGTGGCGAATGCTGCGCGTTGACGGCGCCGCTAAAGCGGCCCGTCGCCGTTCCCGATCAGGCCGGACCCGTCGTAACCGGCGCTTTCGGCACCTCGCTCCATTCCGCCCATGAGCCGTCGTACACTGCGGCGTGCTCGTTGCCGGTTACGGCCAGCGCGAGCGCCAGAATGCACGCCGTGACGCCAGACCCGCATGTGGTGATGACCGGCTTTTCCGGATGAATGCCCGCCGCTTCGAACGCAGCGCGCAACTCCGCCGCTGGCTTCAGTGTCCCGTCCGGCGCGATCAACGACCCATACGGCACGTTCCGCGCTCCCGGCATATGACCAAGCCGCGCGACAGGGCGAAGTTCCACCTCTGCACCCTCAAAGCGCGGCTTTGAACGCGCATCGGCGATCTGCGTGCGGCCGCCTTCCACGATGTGGATCATGTCGTCGATTTCGCGCACGAGCTCGCTGTTCTTGCGGGCCGTGAAATGCCGCTCGGAGCGCGGCGTCGGCGCACCCGCTTCAACCGGACGCCCTTCCGCGAGCCATTTCTTCAGTCCGCCATTCAGCACCACGACATCTTCATGGCCCATGACGCGGAACATCCACCACGCACGCGGCGCGCTGAACAGGCCTTTCGAGTCATAGACGACCACCTTCATGCCGTCGCCGATGCCCGCCTTGCGCATGCGCGACGCGAACTTTTCCGGCGATGGCAGCATATGCGGATAGGGCGAGTTGGTGTCGGACAGCGCCTCTATGTCGAAATAGAGCGCGCCGGGGATATGCGCCTCGTTATAGACTTCGTTCGCCGGACGCGCATCGGCTGGCATGGCGAGGCCGGCATCGACCACCACAAGGCCCGGCGCGCCGAGCCGCTCTGCAAGCCAGTCCGTCTCGACCAGCCACTTGGACGAAAAATCGGTCATTGCTTCCCCCTGAATCGGTGATTTTGTATAGGGTAACCTGCGGTCGCGCGGAACGGTATGGATAATGCGTCAAAGGCGCGCCGGGTCCACTGGGAGCGACATTGTGCCGTCAAATGAAGCATCGGAACCGCTCGCGATCCCGGCTGCGCTGAGCGCCATTCGCTACGACGCGCGAAGCATCCCTGGCTGCACAGGTAGCATCGCCAAGCACGGAGCGAACTGCCAGCGCTTCGCTTATGCGGTGATCCGGCATTACGGCTGCGAGATCGCGGATTTCCGGTCGAGCGAGCTGTGGGAGGACGAGGTGTTCACGCGCGTGACACGCGAGTTTAAACCGCTCGACCTCCTGCTTTCAACCGCGAAGCCGAAGCCTATGGCGCGCATGTCGGGGTCTACATGGGCGCGGGGCTTGTCGCGCATCTTGCGAAACATGTCGGCACGCCCGCGCTCTGGACGCTAGCGGATTTCGCCGCGCGCCCGGAATATGCCAGCTTTATCGGCGCGAAACGCCCGATCCGACGCGCCGCTCAGCCTTCGAAAACGGTCGGCAGCGTCTGAGGCGCGTCGAGCCACGGCGGCACGGGCAGCCCCTTGCCGCGCAGAAACTCCGGGTTGAACAGCTTCGACTGGTATCGGGTGCCGTAGTCGCACAGGATCGTCACGATGGTGTGGCCGGGGCCGAGATCGCGTCCGAGCCGCACCGCGCCCGCCACATTGATGCCGGTCGAGCCGCCGACGCACAGTCCCTCCTCGCTGAGAAGGCGGAACACCACGTCGAGCGCTTCCTCGTCGGGGATCTGATAAGCGCCATCGACCCCCGCGCCGGCGAGGTTTGCGGTGATGCGGCCCTGACCGATTCCCTCGGTGATCGATGAGCCGGTGGCTTCGAGCCTGCCGTGAGCATAGTGGCTGTAGATCGCCGAGCCGAACGGGTCCGCGACGACGACGACGATTCCGGGGCGCTTCGCCTTGAGCCCGAGCGATACGCCCGCGAGCGTGCCGCCGGTGCCGACCGAGCACACGAAGCCGTCCACGCGCCCGGCGGTCTGCCGCCAGATTTCCTCCGCTGTCGTCTCGATATGCGCGCGCCGGTTTGCGATGTTGTCGAACTGGTTCGCCCACACCGCACCTTCGGGCCGTTCCGCCGCGAGCTTATGAGCGAGCCGCGCCGAGTATTTCACGTAGTTATTCGGGCTCTTGTACGGCACCGCCGGAACCTCGACGAGCGTCGCACCCAGAAGTCGGAGCGCGTCCTTCTTCTCCTGGCTCTGCGTCTCGGGGATCACGATCACAGCCTTGTAGCCGAGCGCGTTTGCGACAAGCGCGATACCGATACCGGTGTTGCCCGCCGTGCCCTCAACGATGGTGCCGCCCGGCTTGAGCTGGCCGCGCTTCACGGCGTCTTCCACAATGAAGAGCGCCGCCCGGTCCTTCACCGACTGGCCGGGGTTCATGAACTCGGCCTTGCCGTAGATCTCGCAGCCCGTCTCTTCGGAGGCGCGCTTGAGGCGGATCAGCGGCGTATTGCCGATGGCTGCGATGACGGAGGATTTCAGGGCGGACGTATCGTTTGCGTGAGTCATGGGCTCGCCGGATTCGCTGGGACGCGGCCATGATCGCGCCGTTGAACGGGGCAGACAACTCGCAAACCGACGATTAGATGGAATTTCCGCTTTGCGAGTGGCGTTTGGAAACGTCGCGTGGCGCTATTGAGCCGCGCGCTACGATGGTTCCGGGTTTCGTCGGGAAAGGGACGACGAAACTCCCGCCGGTGCCGCTGGAGCGCGCCAGCGGAGGGCAGCTTTGAAGCCGGAGCCGATGGCACATCTCTGCTCGAACAGGCGCGGGGGGCATTGAGCAGATTGATGACAATGCTCGCGAGCCGGGACGCGTCCAAAAAAGCGGGCGCGGGTTCTGAGCAGAATGCTTGGATGGAAATTTACAGCGTCGTACCGTCAATCGGACGCGGCGCGACGCTGTAAGTCGCCGTTGGCGATCAGCCTGAGTCAAATCGAGTTCGATTTAACGCAGCCTGATCTAATGCGCGCTATTGAAGCGATAAGCGCTCGAAAACGCAGGCGGGATGGCGGCGCCATGAAAAGACGGAAGCCGGGGCTTGCACCCCGGCTTCACACCCCCGCTGTATCTTATGTGGCCCAAAAAGCACAGACCTAAACATTGCCGCACGCCATCAACAAAAGTTTCGATCAAGCTTTGCGACTCACCGTATAGATGAGTTGCGCCGATCACATGGCGCGGCGTTTCTT
>NZ_JFZJ01000052.1 GCF_000636015.1 Rhodomicrobium udaipurense JA643 | reverse complement strand
GCCAATTGCCGACACGACACAGAACGCCAAGGCTTCGGGCGAAAGGTCGGGCGACTGGGCGTATGGCAGATACAATGTGAAGATCACCGGCGGCATTTCGACCTTCGAAAACGATCTTAAGTCGTTCACGGTGGAGAACCCGTTTGTAGCCGCTGGCACGACTTGCGCGAGCACATTCACAGCCGCAGCGAATACTCCCTGTTCGCGCATAAGCTTGATGCCCAGCAATGAAGCATATACCGGCAACATGACTGCCGGTATCGATCTGCCGTTCCGTTCCCGCTTCATGAATACCGTGCAGTACACGGCCATGCGTCAGAACGATTCGTTTCAGGACCCGACTGTCGCCACCGGCAACACCAACACCGCCGTCACCGGCATTACGAACGCCGCGACCAGCCTGAACGGCGAGGTCAATGCATTGCTCGTCAACAACGTTCTCAACACGCGGATTACCGACGACCTGAAATCCACTCTTCGCTATCGCTATTATGATAACGACAACCAGACGCCCGTGAGAACGTGGAACTGGGTCTCGGAGGACGGTGCAGTGGGCGCAGTTCGCCAGAACTTCGGCTACTCCTACACCAAGCAGAATGCGTCAGGTGATCTGACCTATCACGTCCTGAAGAACGCCTCGGTGGGCGGCTCCGCCGGTTGGGAGCGTATCGACCGCGACAAACGCGAAGCACTCCGCACCGACGAACTGATCGGCAAGGTCTACGGCGACGCGCGTTGGAACGACATCGGTCAGCTCCGGGCGAGCTATCAATATTCGGAACGCCGGTTCGACAACTACGACCCGGAGTCCTGGTACAAGACTCTTTTCCCGGGCGGCACCGGCGGCAATATGAATCCTTGGGGTATGCGCAAGTTCGACCTCGCGGATCGCGACCGCGAGAAGGCGATGGTGCTGTTCACATTCGACAACATCCCCCATGTGCCGAACCTGTCGCTCACGCCGAGCTTCGGGCTGCGGAACGACAACTATCTGACCGACCCGAACAAGATCCTTACCGACTCCGCTGGCAACACTACTACCGAGATGGGATTGCTTAAGGATAACAGCTGGAACGCCGGTATTGAGGGGTCGTACAGCTTCGGACCGGGCTTGACCGTGTCTGCCGCCTATGTGCGGGAGGAATTCGACAAGGATCTGGTCGGAAGCCTCACGACGCAGGATTCCGCGACGGGTATTATCGGCGCAACCACCGCAAACAGATATTTCAGCAACATGAAGGAGGATGTCGACACCTTCATCGTAGGCACCAACTTCGTCTTCAACGACCGGTTCGATATCAGCGCGAGCTATTCGATCGCGCTCGGCAAGGAGGATTGGACGAACAAGGACATAGCAGGAACCACCTGTGCGCCTACCAGCACTGGCGCTAACTGCGCGCCTTGGCCGACCGTCAACACGACCCTCCAGCGGATCGATGCGCAGGCTCGCTACAAGCTCGACCCGGAACTCATCACCCAGCTGGGCTTCGAGGGCGATGTGTTCTGGAAGCTGAAATACAGCTGGGATCGCTCGCGCGTCGACAACTGGCAGAACGACTATGTGACGCCGTACATGTATCTGGTCGACAACACGGCCCGCAACATCTCCATGGCGTCGTACAACCCGAATTACGACATCCACGCCGTCTCTACGTCGCTGAACTTCAAATGGTAAGCGCTGCGCCTCGCCCGAATTTCCCGGCGGGGCGCAACCGTTTTCACCTTCCGTGCGCCGGGCCATGACGTTCCCCACAGCGGCCCGGCGCACGGGAACGGAATTTGCGGCGACTGGAGTGCAAAAGCGGTGTCCGGGTTTACCGGGCGCCGCCCGACGGTCTCATCCTCCCCCGTTCGCTGATGCCGCGCAAAAATTCAACGTTTGCTACCTTGGAATTATTATCGTTCGCCTTGACGCCGAGCTTAAGCACACTATAAAGTTTATCTCCGTCAGGTTGGTCTGATTGGCGAAATTTCTACTGAAACGAAGGCTGTAACATGCGCCTGTTGCAAGTGCTAACAGGTAACCCGACTGCTTTCGCCGGGACGTTTATTCCCTCGCTTCAGAGGCGATGCTCGCTGATGCAGGGCCGATCATTGTAGCCAGCGCGACTTTACGGCGGCTGCCAATAGCGAAGAACCGGAAAACGGCGAACGATAACCAACAAAGGGAAAAGGAACGCTCCCATGGAAGATACCAGCAACAAGGCCGGAAATACGCGGCGCGAAGTTCTGAAATTTGGCGCTTATGCGCTCGGTGCGGTCGGTGCGCTCGGGCTCGTGGCGGGCAGCGCGGAAGCGCAGGTGGCGAAGAAGGCGGCGCAGTCGGCCGTCGGCTATCAGGGATCGCCGAATGGCGACAAGCAGTGCTCGAAGTGCCAGCACTTCCAGGCTCCTTCCAGCTGTCGCGTCGTGGACGGCTCCATCAGCCCGAACGGCTACTGCAAGATCTTCTCGAAGAAGGGCTAGCCCGGTTCGGGCGTGGCCATCCCGGACGGCTCGGCGGGACCGATTGCCGCGCCCGAGGGCGCGTCGCTCCGGCGGCGCGTCCTTTCGGCGTTGGGGCGGGGGCCTGCGCTGCCTGGATCCGTTGGTCTTTCCCGGCGTGATGAACCCTCCGCGCCTCCCGGCCAAGCCAGCCGTGACCGGCTCCAACGATGAGGGATGCGGCTTGAACAGCTTGATCTCGTCCCCACTAACTGGTCTTTCACGGCCTTGACACCCGAAGCTGTCGGAGTACTGTCGCGCGCGATGATCTGGATAATCTTTGCTTTATTAACGGCCGGCGTAATTCTGGCGGTGACGCGTTCGCTCCGGCGTGCGCCCGCCAATGCCCATGCTGCCGCGTCCGAGGTGGAAGTCTACAAGGCGCAACTTGCCGAACTCGACCGCGAGGCCGAACGCGGCACCGTTGGCCAAGAGGAGACGCGCCAGACGAGGCTCGAACTTTCCCGGCGCTTGCTGCGCGCCAGCCGTCAAGGCAGCGCTCAATCACGCGGGCAGGGCGCGGGTCGGAGCGGCGCAATTGCCGCTTCCGCCACAGCCGCGCTGCTCGCACTCGGCACCATCGCGACCTATGTCGTCTATGGACAACCCGGCTTGCGGGATATGCCGCTCGAAGCGCGCCTCAACGTCGCGCCGGAGATGCAAACCCTCGACGTCTTCATTGCGAAGGCGGAACGCGACCTGCGCCAGAATCCGAAAGACGTCGCCGCGTGGATGCGCATCGCGCCAGTCTATTTCCGCAACGGGCTTTTCGACAAGGCGGCCGAATCCTATGCTCGCGCCATTGAATATGGCGGCATGGACGAGGAAAAGCTCCTCGGCCTTGGCGAAGCGCTGACCTTCGCCAATGATGGCAGTATCAATGATCGCGCGCGGCTCGCTTTCGAGGCCGCAGCCAAACTCGATGCGACGTCGCTTCGCGTTCGCCTCTGGACCGGCCTGATCGCCGAGCAGGACGGACGGCGGGGTGAGGCCGAGAAAATCTACAAGGCCATGCTCGCGGGCGACCTGCACCCGGCGCTCAGGCAGCTCGTCAGCCAGCGCCTCGCCGTGCTTTCCGCGCCCGCTCAATCGAACGATGTCGCTCAGGCGAGCCCCGATGAGCAGAGCAAGATGATCCGCGGTATGGTGGACGGCCTCGCCGCTCGCCTCAAGGAGAACAAGTCCGACCTCGAAGGGTGGCTCAGGCTGATCCGTTCCTACGCGGTGCTGAAGGAAAACGACAAGGCGAAGGACGCTGCCGCGACGGCGCGCCAGGCGTTCGCATCCGACGCGAAGGCGCTTCGAGACATCGAAGCCGCCGTAAATGAGGCGGGGCTTGGCGTTAACGGTCAAGGAGGGCAACCGAAGACATGACGAGAAAGAAACGCCGCGCGGTTTTGATCGTGATGGGGCTCGCGCTGATCGGCGTGGCCTCGACGCTCGTTCTGAGCGCGCTCCAGACGCGGGTCACGTTCTTCATGAGTCCCGCTGAAGTGGCCAAGGCCGCGCCCGATCCTGCAACGCGTTTCCGCCTCGGTGGGCTCGTGGCGGCGGGAAGCTTCAAGCGCGAAGCCGACGCACTGAACGTCTTCACCGTCACCGACAATGCGGCTTCGTTGCCCGTCAATTACAAGGGCATCCTGCCCGACCTGTTCCGCGAGGGGCAGGGTGTGGTCGCGGAAGGCC
This sequence comes from Rhodomicrobium udaipurense JA643, assembly GCF_000636015.1. Taxonomy (GTDB): domain Bacteria; phylum Pseudomonadota; class Alphaproteobacteria; order Rhizobiales; family Rhodomicrobiaceae; genus Rhodomicrobium; species Rhodomicrobium udaipurense. The sequence continues at coordinate 19,020 of NZ_JFZJ01000052.1, read as the reverse complement.
GCATGGTGAACGGCGTGTTCGTTGCCGATACCGTGCTTGCCAAGCACGACGAGAATTACATGCCGCCGGAGGTTGCCTCCGCGCTGAAAAAGAACGGCCATTGGCAGGAGCAGAGCGGCAAGCAACCGGCGTCGACGCCCGGCACTTGAACCTCGGGCGGTGGCCAACGGGCCGCGTGGCGCTCAATGGCGCCGCGTAGGCGAGCCGAATGCGACCGGCGCACAGGGGGAAAGGCTAGCGAGACCGAAGCGCCGCCGATCAATCACGCGAAGCGGCGTCCATAAACCGCTCGTGCAGTGAATTTGGATTTTACGATTGCAGGTGCCCCCCTTCAGCAAAATGCAAAATTCGCAACTGCACTGAATCACTTGGTTGCTCGTGATCTTGAGACGCATCTTTTTGCTTGAGAGCATGCGGCAAGGTGGACCAAAAATATGCGCCATAGCACGATGCGCATGGGAGAAAGAAGACCGTGATCGTTGAACTGGGCCACTTCGCCCTCATCCTCGCTCTCTTCGTCGCCGTGGTGCAATTCGCGGCGCCCCTTGCCGGTTTGCGGACGCGCGACACCCGCCTCATGGCGATGGGCGACGCCGCCGCTCCGATCGCCTTCCTGCTGATCGCGGGCGCCTTTGCCGCGCTGCTGTGGGCGCACATCACATCCGATTTCTCGGTCGCGAATGTCTGGGAAAACTCGCATTCCGCGAAGCCGCTCCTTTACAAGATATCCGGCGTTTGGGGCAATCACGAAGGCTCGATGCTGCTTTGGGTGCTGATCCTCGCGCTGTTCGGCGCGGCGGTCTGGCTGTTCGGGCAGAACCTGCCGCTCGACCTGCGTTCGGCGGTGCTCTCCGTTCAAGGGTTGATCCTTTTCGCCTTCACCCTGTTCATTATCGCGACGTCGAACCCGTTCGTCCGCATCCCGAACGCGCTGTTCGAAGGGCAGGGGCTTAACCCGATCCTGCAAGATCCAGCCCTCGCGATCCATCCGCCGCTGCTTTACGCGGGTTATGTCGGCTTCTCGATGGCGTTCTCCTTCGCCGTCGCGGCGCTGCTTCTCGGGCGCGTCGACAGCGCCTGGGCGCGCTGGGTGCGGCCGTGGACGCTCGCCGCGTGGATCTTCCTCACCATCGGCATCGCCATCGGCTCTTGGTGGGCTTATTACACGCTCGGCTGGGGCGGCTGGTGGTTTTGGGATCCGGTCGAAAACGCCTCGCTCATGCCGTGGCTGACCGGTACGGCGCTCCTGCATTCCGCCATCGTGATGGAGAAGCGCGACAGCCTCAAAGCCTGGACGATCCTGCTCGCGATCCTCACCTTCAGCTTCAGCCTGCTCGGCACTTTCCTCGTGCGCTCCGGTGTGCTTACTTCGGTGCATTCTTTCGCGTCGGATCCGTCGCGCGGTGTCTTCATCCTCGCTATCGTGAGCCTGTTCACGGCGGGCGGACTGCTGCTTTTCTCGTGGCGTTCGAATGCGCTTGCCGCGAGCACGGCCTTTTCGGTGGTGTCGCGCGAATCGAGCCTTGTGCTGAACAACCTGTTCCTTGCTGTGTCCTGCGGCGTCGTCTTCGTCGGCACGCTCTACCCGCTCGCACTTGAAGCCGCCACCGGCGACAAGATTTCGGTTGGCGCGCCGTTCTTTAATTCGACGGTGGTCTGGATCTTCCTGCCGCTGCTCCTGCTTCTGCCGTTCGGCATTTTCATCGCGTGGAAGCGCGGCGATCTCGGTGAAGCGGCGCGGCGACTTATCCCGGCTGCCGTGGCGGCCATTCTGGTCGGAATCGCTTCCATCGTTGCGGGTGCTGGTTTCAAGACCGGCCTCGCGCTGACGCTGGGCGCGTGGGTGTTCGCGGGCGCGGTGTGGGAAGTTCTCTGGCGCGCGCGCTTTGCTCAAGTTTCCTTTGGCGAGACGGCACGCCGCATCCTGAACATGCGGCGCGGGCAATGGGGCGCGACGCTCGGCCATATCGGCCTCGCCATCAGCGTGATCGGCATCGCGGGTACGACCGCATGGAACGCCGAGCATCTCGCCGTGATGAAGCCCGGCGACAGCCTTGACGTCGGCAGCTACAGCATCACCTTCAAGAAGGTTTACGACGAGCCGGGGCCGAATTACACCGCGCAGGCGGGCGACTTCGAGCTGAAAAGCGGCGACCGCGTGATCGGCACCATCACCTCGGCGAAGAAGAAATACGACGCGCCGCCGCAGTCCACCACAGCGGCGGGCATCGCGGTGCGCCCGTTCGCGGATGTCTATGTCGTGCTCGGCAATGAAGCACCGGGCGGCGCCTATTCGATCCGCGCCTATTACCATCCGTTCGTGCGGTGGATCTGGGGCGGCTCGGTCCTCATGTTCATCGGCGGGCTCTTGTCGCTGCTGGATCGGCGACTGCGCATCGGTGTCGGCCAGCGGGCCGCGAAGCCGCCGCTTTCGCAAACGCCCAAGGTCGGCCCTGCCCTGCCAGCGGAGTAAACGTCATGAACGCAAAACGCCAGCGCCCCTTCCTCGCGCTCATCGCCCTGATGTTCGCCGCCGCAGCCACGCCCGCGCTCGCCGTCGACCCGCAGGAGCAACTGAATGACCCGGCCCTTGAAAAGCGCGCCCGCGACATTTCTGCTGGCCTCCGCTGCCTCGTCTGCCAGAACCAGTCGATCGATGATTCCGACGCGCCACTTGCGAAGGATCTGCGCATCATCGTCCGCCAGCAGCTCGAAAAAGGGCAGACGAACGGGGAAGTGCTGGATTACGTCGTGGCGCGTTACGGCGATTTCGTGCTGCTGAAGCCGCCCTTCACATTAAACACATTTTTGCTCTGGGCCGCACCGGTGCTGCTTATCGGCGGCGGGCTCTTGCTCGCCGGGCGACTCGTCCGACGCAAGCCCGTCGAACCGGTGCGCGCAAAGCCACTCACGCCGGAAGAGCAGGCCGAGTTGCAGGCGCTTCTCGACGGCGAAAGGCGCTCCTGAGGGACGGCTACGTCTGAGGTGAGCTTGGCGGCGCGAACGTGCGTGCGGGAGGGCGTCCGCCTCCTCCGCGCTAGGACCGCCAATGCAATTCGCCATCCTTCTCGGGCGCGATTGAAGTTGTCGCCCCCGGTTTTGCACCGAATCGGGTTCAAGCAAGAAAGGCGCGCCGTCATCGATGGCGCGCTCTTAAAGGATGTGGCAACGACGGATGACCGTTGGTCGCCACGCTAATTCACAAGGGAGTTCGCATGTGCGGGAGGTTCACGCAGCTTTACTCCTGTCCTGAGATCCTCGCCTTCTACCGCATCGTTGGCGACATCTGCCCTGACCTTGCGGCCTCCTGGAACGTCGCGCCGACGAATCAGGCGGTCGTCATCGCGGGAGGCTGCGGCGGGCTTGCGCTGACGCGTATGGCGTTCGGCCTCATCCCGTCCTGGGCGAAAGATCCGGCCATCGGCTCGAAGCTGATTAACGCGCGGGCCGAGACGTTGAGCGAGAAGGCGGCGTTCCGGCATGCCTTGCAAACCCGGCGTTGCGTCATTCCCGTTTCGGGCTTCTATGAGTGGGGTCGCATAGAGACGGGCACGCGCAAAAGCCGGAGCGCACCCGAAGCGCCGGAGCGAGCAACCGTGGCATCGGGGCAAGCGCCGCAGCGGTGCGGGCGACAGCCGTATTACATCGCAAGCGTGGGAGGGGCGCATTTATCGCTCGCCGGCTTGTGGGAGCAGTGGAACGACCGCCTGACTTTCGCGATCATCACCGTGCCGGCCAATCCCTTGCTCGCGACGATACACGAGCGCATGCCCGCCATTCTTTCCGCGGAGGATGCACGCGCGTGGATCGAGACGGGAGACGCGGCCTTGCTCAAGCCCTATCCGCGCGATGATTTGTCGATGTGGCCCGTGTCGCGGCGGGTTAACGCACCTGACAACAACGATTCGAGCCTTGTCGAAGCCGCTTTTGCCGAGCCACCCCCGGAGCCGCGAGACTCCGCGCGCAACAACGGCGAGAAGCCCGAAAGCCCCCAATTCAGCTTTCCGTTTTAGGTCCGAGCGAAAAAGCTATGCGGCGACCCGCTTGCCGACGCGGCCTCGCGCAAGGAGTTCGTCGAACAGCGCGCGATATTGCGCCATGATGGTCGCCTCCGCATAGGTCGTCATCGCCTCTTTCTTGCCGGCAGCCGCGAGACGCGCGGCGAAGTCGCTGTCTCCAAGCACGCTGCGGAAGGCGGCGGCCATGGCGACCGGGTCTTCGTTCGGAACGAGGAGGCCCGTCTCGCCGTGGCGGATAAGGTGCTCCGGCCCCGGCGAACGCACCGCCACCACCGGCAGCCGGTGCGACCAGCCCTCCAGTACGACATTGCCGAAGACCTCGAAACGCGAGGCACACACGAACACGTCCGCCGCCGCGAGGAAGGGATGCACATTGTCCTGCCAACCGAGGAAGCGGATGCGGTCATTCAAGCGAAGCTCGGTCGCAAGCGTGCGAACCTCCGCCTCGAAGCGGCCTGTTCCCACCATCCAGAGATAGGCGCCCGGCACATCAGCCAGCGCCCGGATCACGAAATCCGGCCCCTTTTCGTGCTCCATCCGCCCGGTCCACACGATCAGCGGCGCGTCTTCGGGCGTGCCGTAATCCGAGCGGCGCGCCTTCTTGACGCCGAGTTCAAGTTCGGGCACGAAATTCGGGATGTAGAAGATGCGGTCGTCGCGCCAGCCGCCGCTGCGGAAATAATCGAGGCAGCCCGGCGTGTTGCCGATGAGATAGTCGCAGCGCGCGTAATCCTCCAAGGCGTAATAGCCGCCCAGCCGCGCCACATGGATCCACGGTCCGCGCGGCGTGCGCTTGGTTGCGCGTTCGAGATGCGTCAGTACGAGGTTCGCGCGCGCCTCTTTCAGGATGCGCGGATATTTGACCGGCGTCATCAGGTCGAGCGCGCCGCCGAAGGGCAGGCTGTGCAGCTTGACCCTGGTCTTGCGCATCTGCTCCTCGGTCCAGCCGGATCGCTTGACGATAAAGCCGTGCTGAACGCCGTCGTCTTCCATGGCCTTCGCCAGCCGCATGGTAAAGCGCTGAGCGCCTCCCTTGTGGCGGCTGCCGATAGCCTGCACGAGCCGCAAGGGCTCCGTTTCGCTGCGTTGCCAGAACTGCATCGTTCCCCGCATGCGCGCTTAGGTTGCGTATCTGACAAGATACCCTCGATAAGCAGCAAATGCAATTAAAAGTTGTATCATTCTGGCGTGGATGTCTGTTGATTGTAAGGCTCGCGCCAGTCAGGCTTCGAGCGCGGGGCGGAACGCGAAGTGGCCGCGTCGCACCACCACAAAATTGTGCAGAGCTGAGACGGAAAGCGTGATTCGCGCCACAGTGTGTGATTTAACCACCATGAGACTGGTCGGCCCCGGCTGACGGTAAGACATAGCGTGTTTGGTACATGACAAAGAAAAAACTGCTTCTTCTGCCCGGCGACGGCATCGGCCCCGAAGTGATGGCTGAAGTCGAACGGGTTCTTGCGTGGCTCAACCAGAGCGGACGCGCGCAATTCGAATATGAAACGGATCTGGTCGGCGGCTGCGCCTATGACGCGCATGGCGAGGCCATTTCCGATGCCGCGATGGACAAGGCGCACGCGGCGGACGCCGTGATTCTCGGCGCAGTCGGCGGCCCGAAATGGGCGAACGTGCCCTACGCCAAGCGTCCCGAGGCCGGCCTGCTCCGCCTCCGCAAGGACATGAAGCTGTTCGCCAATCTCCGTCCCGCGATCTGCTATCCCGCGCTGACCGAGGCGTCGAGCCTCAAGCGCGAGGTGGTCGAGGGGCTCGACCTCATGATCGTGCGCGAGCTTACCGGTGGCGTCTATTTCGGCGAGCCGAAGGAAATCGTCACGCTTGAAAGCGGCGAGCGTCGCGCGGTGGACTCGCAGCTCTATTACGAGCACGAAATCGACCGGATCGCGCGCGTGGCGTTTGAACTGGCGCGGGCGCGCGGCAAGCGGCTCGCCTCCGTCGAGAAGCACAACGTCATGCGCACGGGCGTCCTCTGGAAGTCCGTCGTGACGCAGGTCCATGAAGATTACAAGGACATCGAGCTGACGCACGTGCTCGCGGACAACTGCGCGATGCAGCTTGTGAAGTGGCCGAAGCAGTTCGACACGATCGTAACCGACAACCTCTTTGGCGACGTGCTGTCCGACCTCGCGGCTATGTCCACGGGCTCGCTCGGCATGCTGCCCTCGGCCTCGCTCGGTGCGAAGGACGCGAACGGCAGGCGTCCGGCGCTTTACGAGCCTGTGCATGGCTCCGCGCCCGACATCGCAGGCAAGGGCATCGCCAACCCCATCGCCACGATCGGAAGCCTTGGCATGGCGCTGCGCTATTCCTTCGACCTCGGCAAGGAGGCGGATCTCGTCGATTACGCCATCGCTGGCGTGCTCGCGAAGGGGCTTCGCACCCCGGACATCATGCAGGACGGCATGACGAAGGTCGGCACGGTGGAAATGGGCGAGGCCATCGTCGCGGAACTGAAGCGGCTTGCGGCGTAGCGCTGGGGTAAGTCATTGACGGAGTGGCAGCGTTATCCCGCGAACCAGCAACCAGCTCGCGAAGAAAGCGCTTGAAAAGAGATCTTGAGCATTTCCGCGCTTCACGGAATCGCGGAGAAGCTCAGGAGCCGTTTACACTGCGGAAGTTCGCGTCCTTCGGCGCGGACTGCTTCCATGGGCAGCGGGAAGGAGATGAGGTGATGGCGGATCACTTCAGTCTTATCGGTTTCAAGGCGGCTTCGGCCGAAGATCTTTCGGCGCTTGTCAGCAGCTTGCTTGAACAGGGCGGCGACAAGGAGCCGTGCCCCGTCGGCTACTACCACAGGCTGCGGCTGCCCGTGGGTCCCGAACTCTGGGTCCACATGCAAAAGTCCGCCGAGGATGACCCCGATCCGTATATCGCCGTAGGCATTACGCCGTTTTTCGAGGGCGAAGGTCGCACGCCCATTCGCGTGCGCGCGTTGCGGCAGCGACCGGACGACAACCTGTTCGAGGGCGCGTTTTATGTGGAACTCGGGCCGACCATCGCGCTGATCGACGTGGTTGATTTCGCCCGCTTTGCCGGAAAGCGCGTGCCGTTCATGGCCATCGCGCAGATCGTCGCTTTCCCGCATGAATTGGCCGTCTACGAGAGCGAAGCCGCCTTCGATGCCACGCAGGTCGACAAGGACGTGAAATTCACGCCGCGATCCTTCCTTGCGAGCGGGCTTTTCACAGGCGGCGGCGACAGCGAGATCGTGTTCCTCGATCCAGAGGCGGAAGATTTTCGCGCACCCGCTCGCGCCTTCCTCACGGGCGAAGTGCAGAAGGCGGAGCTTCGCCAGAACCCCGTCACCGGGCAGGAATTCACCTGGGCGGTGATCGGGACCGCAGGCGGCACCTTCGACCTCGTCGCCGACGCCGCGATGCTGAGGCAGCCGCTCGAACCCGGCATGATCGTCGAGGGCGAATTCTGGCTATGCGGCCGCTTGATCGAGATCTTCGGCGCCGCTTGATTCGCCTGAGGAATTAGCAAACCACTTCTTTTGTGTATGCGCAGGTGTACACTACACAAAGGCAAAGTGATTCGCGCGGCGGGGGCTCATGCGGACCAATATCGATCTTGACGACACGCTCATCGACGAGGTGATGCGGGTCGCGAACGTGAAAACGAAGAAGGAAGCCGTGCATCTCGCGATGCGGGAATTCCTGAAGGCGAAGAAGAAGAAAAATCTTTTCGAACTGGCCGGAAAGATCGATTTCGACGCCCATTTCGACCACACCAGCTTCCGGCACACGCGCTACGATGCTGATTGACACCAGCACGCTCGTCGCTCTTTTCCGTGACCGCACGGGCAGGGTGGCGCGCGCGCTCCAGACTGTGCTCGAAGGGCGGGACTACTACCTGACGCGCTTCACGCAGACGGAGCTTCTCGCGGGCGCGCGCGACGAGGTGGAATGGCTCAAGCTCGCCGACTATCTCGCCGATCAGGATTATGTGGAGGCCGGCGCGGAGACGTGGTCTGCGGCCGCTCGCCTCGCCTTCGATCTCAGGCGCGAGGGGCTGCCCATTCCGGGCGCGCCCACCTGCTGCATCGCCGCGATCGCCATCGAAAACGGCATGACGCTTCTGCATAACGACGCCGATTTCGCCACCATCGCAAAAGTCAGCGCGTTGAAACATCTGCCGTTCGAAACGCTCGGAGCGGTGCGCGTGATTTGACGCACCGCCCGCATTTTCAAATCGCGCGACGGAGGCCGCGAAGGCCCTCGCCATAGCCGCGCTTTACAGCGTGCCCTTGTTCCTGCGCGCGCCGGTGAGTCGCAGGCGCAGCGCGTTCAGCTTGATGAAGCCCGCCGCGTCGTGCTGGTCGTAGGCGACCGCGCCTTCCTCGAACGTCACAAGCTCCTGATTATAAAGCGAGAACGGGCTTTCGCGGCCGACCACATGCGCGCTTCCCTTGTAGAGCTTCAGCCGCACGGCGCCGGTGACGAACTCCTGGCTCTTGTCGATGGCCGCTTGCAGCATCTCGCGCTCGGGTGAGAACCAGAAGCCGTTGTAGATCAGCTCGGCATATTTCGGCATCAACTCGTCCTTCAGGTGCGCCGCGCCACGGTCGAGCGTGATGCTCTCGATGCCGCGATGCGCCTGAAGCAGGATCGTGCCGCCTGGCGTCTCGTACACGCCGCGCGATTTCATACCGACGTAGCGGTTCTCGACGAGATCGAGTCGGCCGATGCCGTGCTTGCGGCCATATTCGTTGAGCTTGGTAAGCAGCGTCGCGGGTGAAAGCCGCTCGCCGTTGATCGACACCGCGTCGCCCTTTTCGAAGCCGACTTCGATGATTTCGGGCGTATTCGGCGCGTCCTCGGGCGACACCGTGCGCTGATAGACGTAGTCCGGCGCTTCGACGGCAGGGTCTTCGAGCAGCTTGCCCTCGGACGAGGTGTGCAACAGGTTCGCGTCCACCGAGAACGGTGCGTCGCCGCGCTTGTCCTTCGTCACGAGGATCTGGTTTTTCTCCGCGAAGTCGATCAGCGCCGTGCGAGACTTGAAATCCCACTCGCGCCACGGCGCAACGACGGTAATGTTCGGGTCGAGCGCGTAATAAGACAGCTCGAAGCGCACCTGATCGTTGCCCTTGCCGGTCGCGCCGTGACAGACCGCGTCCGCGCCCGTCTCATGCGCAATCTCGATCTGGCGCTTGGCGATGAGGGGCCGCGCGATTGACGTGCCGAGCAGGTAGATCCCCTCATAAACCGCGTTCGCGCGGAACATCGGGAACACGTAATCGCGCACGAACTCCTCGCGCAGGTCCTCGATATAGATCTGCTGAATGCCGAGCAATTCGGCCTTCTTGCGCGCGGGCTCAAGCTCTTCGCCCTGCCCGAGATCGGCGGTGAAGGTCACGACTTCGCAGCCATAGGTGACTTGCAGCCATTTCAGGATGATCGACGTGTCGAGGCCCCCGGAATAGGCGAGGACGACTTTCTTGATGCTTTTCTTGTCGGACATTTCGGGCTCTTCGCGGATGTTAGGCGCTCTCGCGCGCCAAGCTTGCCTCGCCCGGCGGACGGACGAGGGGGAAAACATGCCGCTACAAAACCCCATGTCGGGCTGAATGGGAAGTCGATTCTGGTTGCGCAATTGATTCGCGCGGCTCCGGCGGGGGATCGCGATACCAAGATGTTGATAGTGCTCATGCGTATCGCCACGCCGTGACGAGCGGAAGGGCTGGTATGCAAAAGACCTTCAATATGGGAACGAAACTGTGGCCGGTTTGCATCATAGGCGTGACCTATCATGACAGCCTAAGCCCCTCTAATTCAAGCAGGTATATTGGATTGCAATTTTACGTAGATGAAACCTCGCTGGCGCCAGCAACCCACGGTTAGTAACTAGCGGATTCTCCCGAGTTTAATCGTTTGAATAGCTCACGCCTGTGCGTGGCAGTCACGGCACTTGGGGGATTTATGAAAAAGATTTTGTTGGGTGTGGCGAGCGTCGTTGCGCTCTCGTCGTCGGCTTTTGCGGCCGATCTTTACAAGGGCAGCCTGAAGGACGCGCCCGTTTACGAAGCGCCCGCGACCTGGACCGGCTTCTACGTCGGTGCTCACGGCGGCTATGCCTGGAACTCGATCGACTTCCCGGGAGCAGCCCAATACCCCGATGGCCCTCCGCGCCCGGATCTTAAAGGCGGCTTTGTCGGTGGTCAGATCGGCTACAACTATCAGTTCGACAAGATCGTCGTTGGTGTAGTTGCGGATATTTCTGTTGCCGATCTTGAAGAGACCGTTCTCGACGGAGGCACTCTCAAAGAGACTACCAACATAGACAAGTTTGGTACGGTTCGCGCGATCTTGGGCTACTCCTTCGGTAAGGTGCTCCCCTACGCCACGATCGGTTATGGGTGGACAAGCTTGTCTTACGACCACGTTTGCCCCAGCGCCATTGACACGGCAGGTTTTGGCGGCTGCAACAGAAAACCAGGTTGGAGCCCGGTGACGACACCGTTCGCGAACCGGACATCCGGCTTTGATGCCACGACTGGTGGCCTCGTCTACGGTGGCGGCCTGAAATATGCATTCGATAATCGCTTCTCGGTGGGCGTGGAATATCTTCGGTTCAACAAGGCCGACGAAACTGGCGATTATGCCGGATACGCATACTTCCCGGCGGGCAGGACCAAGATCGAAACCGAGACGGACACTGTGAAGCTCTCGGTCGACTACAAAGTCTTCGGCGGCACCACCTACGAGCCCCTGAAATAGTCCGTACCCCATCCGGACTTCGGAAGCGGCGCCTCGCGGCGCCGTCTTTTGTTTCCGGGTGAACCTGCGACGGCACGATGCGGGCACGCGCCCGCATCGCCACCCGCGCCCCGTTCGGCTACGGGACCGCCCGTTCCACCGAACGCCGCGCCGCACATCCACGCCACCGCCCACAGCTCACGCCACCCCGTCACTGGACATCGCGCGCGGGCGCGTCCATGTTAGCCGCATGCAGGCGGAGCTTCTCTCGAACATTGCGGAATTCACAGTCTCCGAGCTTTCCTTCGCCATCAAGCGCACGGTGGAGGACGCTTACGGCCTCGTGCGCCTGCGCGGTGAGATTTCCGGCTATCGCGGGCAGCACAGCTCAGGCCACGCCTATCTCTGCCTCAAGGACGACAAGGCGCGCATCGACGCGGTTATCTGGCGCGGCACATTCAGCCACCTGAAGTTCAAGCCCGAGGAAGGGCTTGAGGTGATCGTCACCGGCCGCATCACCACCTTCCCCGGCAAATCGAGCTACCAGATCGTCATCGAGCAGCTCGAACCGGCGGGCGCGGGCGCGCTCATGGCGCTTCTCGAAGAGCGCAAGAAGAAACTCGCCGCCGAGGGGCTGTTCGACGAGAGCCGCAAGCGCCCGCTGCCGTTCTGGCCCGAGGTCGTCGGCATCGTGACGTCGCCCACGGGGGCGGTCATCCGCGACATGTTGCACGGCTTCACCGAGCGCTGCCCGACGCGCGTCATCGTGTGGCCGGTACGCGTGCAGGGCGAAACCAGCGGTGCGGAGGTATCTGCCGCAATCCGTGGCTTCAACGCGCTTGATGGCTTTGGCCTGCTGCCGAGGCCCGATCTGCTCATCGTTGCGCGTGGAGGGGGCAGTCTCGAAGACCTCTGGGGCTTCAACGAGGAAGCCGTGGTACGCGCCGCCGCCGAAAGCGCGATCCCGCTGATTTCCGCCGTCGGCCACGAGACCGACTGGACGCTGATCGACCTCGTCGCCGACGCTCGCGCGCCCACGCCCACAAAGGCCGCCGAATGGGCCGTGCCGAAACACGCCGACCTCATAATCCGCCTCGGCGAGTGCATCGAGCGCGCGCGGCGCTGCGTCCGCCGCAACCTGGAACAGTTGCGCGCTGAGTTTCGCGGCGCGGAACGTGGCCTGCCGCGCCCGCATACGCTCCTTCAGGTGCCGCGCCAGCGCCTCGATACGGCGGGCGCGCGACTCGGGCAGGCGCTCATCTATTTCACGGAGCGATCGCGCGGACGCTTCGAGCGCTCCGCCGTGCGCCTCTCGCCGCGCCTCGTCGCGCGGCCCATCGTCGAGGCTCGCGAGCGTCTCGGCCGTGCCGCCACCTTCAACGCGCGCGCCTTCCGCGATGTCATCGTCCGCAAACGCGAGCGCTGGACCGTCCGCGCCGAGCGCCTCAACGCGGGCCTTCTCGCCACGCCGACGCAACGCGGGATAGAGCGGCTTCTCATGCTCGCGGCCCGCGCCGATCAGGCCGTGACGCACCTCGCGCACCGCCACAGGCAGAGGCTCGCCGCGCTGGGCCAGCTTCTCCAGAGCCTTAGCCACAAGAGCGTGCTCGAACGCGGCTTCGCGCTGGTGCGAGACGCGGACGGCCGGGTGATACGCCGCGCCGCATCGGTGCCCGCCGCTGCGGCTCTTGACATCGAATTCGCGGATGGTCACGTTCAGGCTCACAGGGCCGCCGCCGACGCGGAAGCCGACACTTCGGCGTCGCGCCGACGCTCAGCCGCGCAGGCACCCCGGCGCGCGACTTCCAAAGACAAGGACGGGCAGGGCACGCTGCTTTAAGGATCGACAGAGATGAATCGCATGGAGCGCCCCTTCGCTTTCGGGCAGGAAGCAAAAATCCGCTATCTCGACGGCGAGTTTCAGGTGCTGAAGCACGGCGCGTATGTGCGTTGCGCCGTAACCGACGAGCCGATCCGCATCGAAGAACTGAAATACTGGAGCGTGGCGTATCAGGAGCCGTATATCAACGCGGCGGCCTCGCTGCGTCGTCATCTTGAGCGCCAGCGCGCGAAGGGCTGAGGGGGTAATACCTACGCGCCACGCCGTGGGGTCGAGCGAGCGATGGCCGTCAGCAGAGCCGCTTCGTCTTCGGCCTCGAAACGAACGTCGATGGGCAGAGCCTCGGCGGCTTCGTAGAGTTCAGCCAGCGCGCCGGCACCGCCTTTCAGCCGCGCCCGGTCTTTCTCTGTCGTGACGAGACGTGCGCCGAGAGCCCGCGCACCCGCCAGTAGCCCGCGTGCATCGGCCTCTGTGAAGGGATGATGATCCGGGAACGCCCGCGCCTCCGCCACGGCGACGCCCGCACCGCTCAACGTATCGAAGAACTTGCCGGGTCTGCCGATGCCGCAAAAGGCCAGCACCGGCTGCGCCCGAAGCGCATCGTTGATCAGTGGCACGATCTCCGCGCGAAAGACGGGCACACCGGCGCGCTTCAACCGCTCATCGCCGGGAAACGGAGACGCGGCCGCGCCGCCGAGGACGACGATAGCATCGGCGCGCGAAAGCTGTGCATCGAGCGGCGCGCGTAGCGGTCCCATCGGGGACACGCGGGCATTGCCGATCCCAACGCCGCCGTCCACCACCACGAGGCAGAAATCCTTGACGAGCGACGGGTTCTGAAAGCCGTCGTCCATGATGATGATGTCGGGTGCCGCGCTGTCGTGCGCGGCGTGCGCCGGTATCGCCGAGCGCGCCCCCACTTGTGGCATCGACGCGAGGGGGGCAGCATGTACGGACACATGTGCCGTTTTAAGTGCGGCCGGTCCGTCATGCTGCGTCGGCAAAGACGCACGCGCGACCGATGCGTCCTCCGGCAACAACTCGCTGCGCCCCGTGCCCATTCCCTCGATGAAACGAGCGCCCGCTCGCCTGTCCCGGCTCAACACGGTTGGCGCGGCGCGGACCAAAAGCAGAGGCTCGTCGCCGACCCGCTTCGCGCCGTCCGCATCGCCGTCGATCAGATAAGGACCGCGCTCGCTGCCGCCGTAGCCGCGCGTGAGAAAGGCGGGCTGCCGACCAACACTGCGCAGCAGATTGGCGAGCTTCAGCGCGACCGGCGTCTTGCCCGCGCCGCCCATCGTGAAATTGCCGACGCAGAGAACGGGCAAGTCGCTGCGATACGGTTCCGCCTTGCGGAACCTGCGCTCGGCGATGGCGCCATAAACGGCCGACACGGGCCAAAGCGCCCAGGCCGCGAGCGGCGTTCCGCCGCCGTACCACCAGCGCGGTGGCTCAAGGCGCATCGTGCGGAAGGAGTTCGGGTTGAGGTGCCGCGTCGCCGGGCGCGGAGGCCGGAAGCCACGGCGCGAGCGCTTCGAGCGTCTTTTCCAGCGCGCCGCCGAGCGTGGTAATCGCGGCGGCAGCGTTGCGCTTCGCGTGCGCGGCCGCCTCGGCATCCTCGAAAATCTGCCGCGCGGCGACGGCGATTTCGGCTGCATCGTGCACAAGGCGGAAACCTTCGAAGCGTCCAAGCGTCTCGTAGGTTTCGGTGAAGTTGAAGGTATGCGGCCCCGAAAGAATGGCCGCGCCGAGCTTGATGGCCTCGATCGGGTTTTGTCCGCCGTGCTCGACGAGCGAGCCCCCAACGAAGGCGGCGTCGGCAAGCGTATAGAACAGCCCAAGCTCGCCGATGGTGTCCGCGACATAGATATGCGTGGTGTCGGCGATTGCGTCGCCCGCTGACCTCCGCGCGACGGTGTCGCCGCGCGCCGCGGCAAGCGCCGCAACGTCTCCGCCGCGTTCGGGGTGGCGCGGCGCGATCACGGTCAGCAGCGACGGGACGGCCGCGCGAAGCGTTTCCGCCGCGCGGAGCACGATTTCGTCCTCGCCCGGATGCGTGCTCGCGGCGAGGAACACAGGGCGCTCGCCGATGGCGCGGCGCAGATCGTCCAGCGCTCTTGCGTCGACCGGCGGCGGCGGTGCGTCGTATTTCAGATTGCCGGTCACGACGATCTTTCGCGCGCCGAGGCTCTTGAGCCGTTTCGCAATTCGGCGGTTCTGCGTCAGCACGAGGTCGAAGCGCGAGAAGACCGGCTGGCTCAGGCTCGACAGCCGCCGCCATCGTTGCGTCGAACGCTGTGACATACGCCCGTTGACGAGCGCGAGCGGAACGCCCGCGTCGCTCGCCTCGACGATGAGGTTCGGCCAGATTTCGGATTCGACGAAGAGGCCGAGATCGGGGTGCCAATGCTCGATGAAGCGCTTGCAGAAGATGGGGTTGTCGAGCGGCACGAATTGATGGATCGCGCCTTCCGGAAGCCGCTCCTTCGCGATTTTGGCCGAGGTCGCGGTGATGGTGGTCAGGAGCAGATTCAGCGTCGGATTACGGCGCTTCAACTCGTTCATGAGCGCGAGGACGGAGTTCGTCTCACCGACGCTTGCCGCGTGGAACCATGCGAGCGACCCCTCGGGACGCGGGGCGGAGGCGATGCCGAGGCGCTCGCCAAGCCGCTCCGGCACTTCCTTGCCGCGCGCGGCGCGCCGCTTGAGGATGGTCATGGCGGCGGGACGGGCCGCCCACGTCGCGCCGCGATAGGCCGAAAGCAGAAAGCCCGACTTGCGCGGCGGCCGTTTTTCGTCCGGCAGCGTGCGGATCACGTTGCCGCCCGCGAGTTCATAGGCGCGAACCGTGGCGGTGTTCATCGCGTCTTCTACCAGTTGACGGTAGCGCTCCAACTCGGCTTCGTCGGCATCGCGCGGCACATGGATCGGATCGCCGACAACCATGGCAAGCCTGGTGAACGGCAGGTTGATCGTCATGCGGCTCCACGTGGGCAGCGTGAGGAACCGCCCCGTCGCGACGGCGGTCGGGAGGATCGGCCGCCCGGACATGCGCGCGATGGTGACAATGCCGAGTCCGGCGACGCGCGCAGGCCCCGGCGGAATGTCCGTTGTCATGGCGACGGTGGTGCCGCCCTTCAGCGCCTTCAGCGCCGCCCGAAGCGCGCCCGCGCCGCCGCGATCCTTGCCGGAATCGCCAGCGCCCGCGCCGCGGATCAGCCCCATGTCGAAATGGAGAAGCGTCCGGCCGATCATCTCGCCGTCCGCGTGCTTGGCAACCATGTTGCTGACCGGCATGGTTTTGGGCTTGATCAGCGGCATGCAGAGAAACTGGCCGTGCCACATCGCCACTATGGACGGATGGTGGCTCAGAAGGCGCGCGTCGGTGTCCACGGGGTCGCGGATGACCTTGGACGTGGCAAGGACCATGCGGACATGACCGGCCGCCAGCCCGCTGATCCTGTCCATGAACAGATCCGATTGCTGCACTCGACGGAGGAATTTCTCTGGCTTTGGGGAAGCTGACGTCATCAATCGCTGCACGTATGTCCTGAGGCAAGGACGGTGTTAGCCCAAAGGATCGCCGCATGAAAGCCCTAAGCTTCGGCTCCCCTGCTTATCCGTTGGGCAGACGACTAAAGTGCATCGCCCATGCGTTCCGCGAGGAGGGGATGCAGAAGCGGTCCGGCCGCGAGGTAGCCCGGCACCTTCGCGCTTTTGTTGTTGAAGCGGAACCTTTCGCCGCTCGCGTCCGTAACGACGCCGCCTGCCTCCGCGACAAGCAGCGAGCCGGGTGCCACGTCCCATTCCCATTTCGGCGGCAGGGCGAAGGACGCATCCCCGACGCCGCTCGCAACGAGGCAAAGGCGATAGGTCATCGAGCAAATGTGGACAGGATGCACCTCAGGCCAGGGGCGCTTCCACCGGCTGCCTTTGAGATGCGAGGGCGAAACGATGAGCGTTGCGCCGGAAAGCGTGTCGCGTGTGCTGACGGCGATCGGTCGGCCGTTGAGGAAGGCGCCGCCGCCACGGCATGCCTCGTAGAATTCACCGCGAACGGGATTGACCGCCGCGGAAAGAATGACTTCGCCATCCTCGACGAGCGATAGCGCGACGGTCCAGTCATCCTTTGCGTGAATGAAAGACTGCGTGCCGTCGATTGGATCGAGAACGAACACGCGCCGCGCCGAAAGCCGCGCCTCATGCTCGGCGCTCTCCTCGGACAGCCAGCCGTAATCGGGGCGTGCCTCGCGAAGCTTCGCCGCGAAAAGCGCGTCGACAGCGCGGTCGGCTTCCGTGACCGCCGTTCCGTCCGCCTTCGTTTCCTCGCGGATGCCACGGCCCCAATAGGATAGCGCGAGTTCTCCGGCTTCGCGCGCGGTCTCCCGGACCAGTTCGAAATCCCGTGCGAGGTCATCCGTCATGTGTATCAAACCGGGATCGGGATCATGTCGAGGATCAGCGCGAAAAAGACGATCGCGCCGAACAGGTGATTGCTGCGGAAACGGTCGAGGCAATTCTGCCCGTCGTCCATATCGAGCGTCGCGATTTGCCAGATGAGGTGCCCGGCCGCGAGCGCCATGCCTCCGTAGAAGATATAGCTCGCGCCCACGAGAACGCCCGCTAGCGTGATGCCGACGATGGTGATGCCATAGAAAAGCGCGAGCCACGCGGGCGTGTTTTTCCCGAAGCGCAGCGCCGTTGATTTCAACCCGATGACGGCGTCGTCTTCCTTGTCCTGATGCGCGTAGATCGTGTCGTAACCGATCGTCCACGCCACCGCCGCAGCGTAAAGCAGGATCGGCGAAACGCCGAGCGAGCCGAAGATGGCCGCCCAGCCCATGAGTGCGCCCCACGAGAAGGCGAGTCCGAGCACGGCTTGCGGCCAGAAGGTGACGCGCTTCATCAAGGGATAGATAAGGACGATGCCGACGGACGCGAAACCGAGCGCGATGGCGAAGACATTGAACTGGATCAGCACGGCGAGGCCGACGAGGCAGAGCGCCACGATCAGCGCGAACGCTGCCTTGACGGAGATGCGTCCGCTCGCGAGCGGTCGGCTCTGCGTTCGCGCCACTTTCGCGTCGATGTCGCGGTCGAGGATGTCATTATAGACGCAACCCGCGCTTCGCATGACGAACGAGCCGATGGCGAAAAGCACGAGCAGCCAGAGGTAAGGAAGCGTCGAAGCGAAATTGGGGAAGTCGTTGAGATACCGGGCCGCCAGCGCCACCGACCACCAGCAGGGCCATAACAGAAGCCACACTCCGATGGGTCGGTCCGCCCGCATGAGCCGCAGCCAGGGCTTGAGGCTCTCGGGTGCCAGACGGTCGACAAAATTGCGATGTGGCGCGTCGGGGATCGTCTCTGCGGGAGATGCGCCGGCGCTCACCTTGCTTCCCGTTTCAGGCCATGTCGTTGGCATCGAATCCTCGTTCCCAGCCGATTTTTCTCCGTCGCGCGAAATTGCTGCAAATCCTATGCTAAGTTTCAGCCCGTGTCCTAAACATTACCCAAGCAGCACAGTTCGACGCCATGGCCATGCAACGAATTTTTGTCGCAAACAAACTCGACCCCGACGGGGAGATCGCGCTGGATACCGCGCAGGCTCACTACCTGCTGAATGTCTTGCGGCTGTCGGAGGGAGCGGAATTTCTGACGTTCGACGGCACGAGCGGAGAATGGCGCGCCAAGATCGTCAAGGCAAGGAAAAGCGCCTGCACGATTCGCCTCACGGAGAAGGTGCGCGAACAGACCGCGCCGACCGGGATTCATTATGCGTTTGCCCCGCTGAAACAGGCGCGGCTCGATTACATGGTGCAGAAGGCCGTGGAGATGGGCGCATCGCTTTTGCAGCCGGTTATCACGCAGCACACGGCGGTGCCTCGTCTCGGTGCCGACCGAATGAAGGCGAACGCCATCGAGGCGGCGGAGCAATGCGGCGTGCTCACCCTGCCGGAGATCAAGGCGCCGGTGAAGTTTGCGGCGTTCCTTCAGGCGTTCGACAAGGATCGCGCGCTGGTGTTCTGCGACGAACGCGCGGAGGTCGCCTCGCCGCTCGACGCGCTTGCGGCGCTCTCGGGCAGGAAGGTGACGGCGCTTATTGGGCCGGAAGGCGGGTTTTCGGAAAACGAGCGCGCCGATCTCCTTTCGCGGAGTTTCGTTTGCCCGATTTCGCTCGGTCCGCGCATCATGCGTGCGGACACGGCTGCCGTCGCCGTGCTCGCATTGCTTAATGTGACGGTGGGAGACTGGCGGCGTTGAAAAAACGTCGTACGAGTCACTATAGTGTCGCCAAACATCCAAACTCAGGCGGCGACAGGGCCTCTCATGTTAGCGAACAACGATAAAGCGCCTTCGATCGAAAGCCGCGATGAACTTGTGGCGGAAATCGCCAAGGGCGAGAAGCCGAAGGCCGACTGGCGCATCGGCTCGGGGCACG
>NZ_JFZJ01000051.1 GCF_000636015.1 Rhodomicrobium udaipurense JA643 | reverse complement strand
AGCTTATCTCTAATACCCTAGACACGTAGTTGCTATCCTTGTTGTAGTCACTGACTATCGACCACGTACGAGAGTGAAGATCTTCGTCATAATACCTTTGCCAATAAGTCGAAAGTTTCTTAATTCCTAGTTCAACGCTCTCTTTATCAGTCAGTGTTTTTGACGAGGCTACCTGCATAACACCGGTGGTGCGCTCCTCTTTCCAGAAGCAGAAACGTTCAAGGGTCCGCACTGAAGGCGGTCGGTAGTAACTCTCATAGATGAGGACGGCATAGGTTATGAGCCGCAGTTTGTCGTTGGAGATTCTTTCGTTGATGAGCGCGCCGTATGAGAATTCGGCCTTATCAAAACTTCGCTTTATGACCGCGGCTACGACCGATGTCAGCCTCTGCTTCCGGCGCTCACGGGCGGGTGGTAGATGGCGGAGCGACGGAGGCGTCGGGCTGCGCTTTCACCGTAACGGTCTCTTCAATGTCGAAGAAGATCAGGGCGGTGGCGGCAAAGCCTTCCGGCGTCTCGTACATGAGATGGTGCGTGGCACCTTTGAACTGCACCAGCCAGGCGCCGGGAATAGACGATGCCAGCGTCTTCGAACTCTCCGCGCCAACCACGTTGTCGGCGGTGCCGACTACCAGCATCACCTGGTTGGTGATCGCAGGTAACTGCTCTAGCGGTGTCCTCCAATGCGTCGTGGCTTCGACCTGCCGCGCCACGATCGGATCGCTGGGCACCCGGCCGTGCAGCGCCTTGGCGACATTGCTGCCATCGGTCGACGTGGCGTGGATCAGCGCTTTGTTGAAGCGGTCGGGATATTGCAGCAGCAATTGCTGGGTAATGGTGCTGCCCATGGAATAACCCAGCACGTGGGTTTGCTTGACGCCGAGTGCGTCGAGTAGGCCGATCACGTCGGCGGCGAACAGCGGATAGCTGAATGGGGTGTCGTTGGCGCTGCTGTGGCCCATGCCGCGATTGTCCGGCAGGATCAACTGGTAGGTCTTCGACAGTGCCTCGACCACCTGCGGTGGCCAGTTCTCGGCCGTGCCGCCGAGCCCCATGATCATCACGAGCGGCGCGCCAGCGCCGATCAGCTTGTAGCCGATCGAAATACCATTGGCGTCGACTTGATAGATCGCACGGCCCTGCGGATCCTGGCCTATCACCTTGCCGGCGGGCGCGATCGGATCGGCGACGGCGCAGCCCGCGCCGATCAGCAGCGCAACGGCGGATGAAACCAACGACGAAGCGAACCTTGCCATGCGAATCACCTTTCAACGCGCTGCATCGCCGCCGAATAACAGTAAATGCTTCAGGCGTCATTGCGTCAGAAGGCGCGGCGGCGCGCCGATCTGCGAGCACGTGGAAATAGAGGGGCGACGTGCATGCGTGATAGCGCCGTGCCGCGAGCCAACGGCACGGCGCGCCGCTCGCCAACTTCGTCGCGCGCCGAAGGTCGAGCGCGGCGATGTCACGTCGGTCATGGTTGGCAAGAAGAGGTCGCAATATGCGGCAGCACTCGCGGCACTCTGTGGCTCGCCGCTTTCCCGCACCTCAAGAGAACGGCTTTCGAAAACGCCGCTGGAAAACCTGTGCGTCGATAGTTTTCGAGGCATTGAGGCAACGATGATTCTCTGCTCTCATGCTTGGAGCGGGGTGAGCCATTTCGCAATAGACTAAGCGGCGTCCAGAAAAATGCACATCACCTGCAGGATGACGCAGTGATGCATTTGCGTTCACAACAAATTATCGGATTAGAACGACTTTTAGGATATATTCTATGCTTGAGAAGACCAAAGAAATTCCGCATGCGCGCTGGGTTCGCGATCTCGAGCGCTTCCTGCCGTTAAAGACGCATTTTGTTCTCTGCGGCAATGTGAAGGATCTGCATCTGGTCCGGCAAGGGGAAACACTGAGTCCCCTCCTTCTTTGCGATGCCCTTCACGCCGAACTCAAACGCCTTGGCTATCGCCGGATAATCTTCTTCGACCTGCTCCATGGTTTCTCTGCGCCGGCGAATGGTCGGAGCGAAGCCGAGCCTCTCATGCAGGCGATGGGCCTCAATCCCGTTGAGGGCAGGGCACCCGCCGGCATCGATCGCTTCTCCGAAACGCTCGACCGCTTTGTGGAAGTGCAGGGAGAACCGGCCGCTCTGATCGTCGATTTCGCGTCGCGGCTTATCGCGCGCACCGACAATCTTGCTCCGCCCGAACACAATTTGTTCACGCGCGCCCTGATTTTGAGCCAGAGAGCAAGGCAACGGTACGATCAATCTCAGAAGAAGCTTTTCTACAATACGGTGTTCTGGATAGCGGAGCGCGAAAACGACCTCCCCGTTTGGCTGACCGTCGATAATCCGATGCTTCGCACCATCATGATTTCGAAGCCTGATCATCATGAGCGTCGCGCAATCGCGCCTCAGATCATGCAAGCGATGGGCGGTTTCGCGGATGCGGCAGAGGACATCAAATCGCAGGCCGTCGAAACGTTCGTTCTTGATACGGAAGGACTGCTCCTGAACGATATGAAGGCCATCGTTCAACTCGGCCGCGCGGAGAAACTGCCGTTTTCCGAGATCGGCAATGCAGTCCGACGCTACAAGGTCGGCGTTACGGAAGACCCGTGGGCGAAAATCGACCGTCGAAGGATCGCGGACGCCGAGACGTTCATTCGCCGCCGCGTCAAGGGGCAGGATCAGGCCGTCACTCATACGCTCGACATCGTCAAGCGCGCGATTACCGGCATCGGCGCGGGCAAGCGAGGCGGCAGACCGCGCGGTGTCGCCTTTTTTGCCGGGCCGACCGGCGTCGGCAAGACCGAACTGGCAAAGGCGATCACAAGCCTGCTGTTCAACGATGAAAACGCATATATCCGTTTCGACATGTCGGAATTCAGTGCCGAGCATTCCGATCAGCGCCTTATCGGGGCGCCTCCCGGTTACATCGGGTTCGACGCCGGTGGCGAGTTGACCAATGCGGTGCGCGAGAAGCCGTTCAGCGTCATTCTCTTCGACGAAATCGAGAAGGCCCATCCGCGCATCCTCGACAAGTTCCTGCAGATCCTCGACGATGGTGTGCTGACCTCAGGCCGAGGCGACCGCGTCTATTTCTCGGAGGCCTTGATCATTTTTACATCGAACCTCGGGATTTATCGGCAAGACGCTTCCGGCGGGCGCCAGCAGCTTGTGAACCCGGACGATAAGTTCGAGACGGTTCGCAGCCGCGTCCTCGATGAAATCAAGTCATACTTCAAGTTTGAACTCGGACGACCGGAGATACTGAACCGCATCGGCGAAAATATCATCGTGTTCGATTTCGTTCGCGATCACATCGCGCGGGAAATATTCCGTCATCTTCTTCAGCAGTCGATCGACTCGCTCGCCGAGCAGGGCATGGAGATCACGCTTTCGGAAAGAGCGCTCGGTGATCTGGAAGCGCTCTGCATCGCGGACCTTTCAAATGGCGGGCGGGGCATCCGGAACCATCTCGAAATCCACTTCGTCAATCCTCTTGCGCGCGCGCTCTTCGCGGCGGATCCCAAAGCCAGCCGCTTTGAGGTTGAAAGCGTGGCCGCCGGGTCTGTCACGCAGTTGAGCTTGCATAGGCGAGACTGAGCATGACGGATACGCTTTATCTGTCCCGTATCCATTTCCCCGTCACCGCGCTGGGGCCGGGAAACCGTATCGGCATCTGGTTTCAGGGGTGTTCGATCCGCTGCGTCGGGTGCATCTCGGCCGACACCTGGGCGGCGGGGCGAGGCGCGACGACGGTCGCCGAAGTGACCGATCGCATAGCGCCATGGCTTCCCTTCGCGGACGGCATCACCATCACGGGCGGCGAGCCATTCGAACAACCTGATGCGCTCAAGAGCCTGCTGCGAAACGTCAAAAGCGTGTTTGCGGGCGATGTTCTCGTCTATACCGGCTTTCCCTTTGAGAGGGTGAAGCCGCTTCTTGACGATGCGGCAGGCTTGATCGATGCCCTGATTTCCGAACCGTTCGACATTTCGGCCGGGCAAAGTCTGCCGTTGCGCGGAAGCGACAATCAGAAACTATATACCTTTACGAATCGCGTAAAGAAACTATACGGATATTATGAACTTCCTGCAGGGGACGGACCGAGCGATCTCGATGTCATGTTCGACGACGATGGAACCGTCTGGTTCGCGGGGATCCCGAAGCGGGGCGATTTTTTGAGGTTGAAGGCGGCGCTTACCTCGCAAGGACATTTTGTTGCGACAAGTGAGGCCTCATGGGGCGACGCGAGCGACACAAAAGGGTGACACATGCTTGTCCGCATTTGCCCGGTTTGCGGCTCGGCGCGTCCGCAATCCGAGATTTTTTGCCAATGGCGCGACGCAGACGATGTGCCCTGCGCCACCGATATCGCGCGCGAGCCACTTGTGCCGCAAGGTGGTGCGCCCGTTTCGGTCGCGCCAGCGGAAGGGCGCTGGCAATGTGCGAGCGGTCATGAGAGCCCGCCCGGGGAAACCCTGTGCTGGTGCGGCGAACTCATAGAGAGGGTGCCGGTTGAGCAGACCTTTGACATTCCAGCCGAGAGCAGCGCTACGGGCGTGGCGGAAGCGGAGCAGCTCCCTCTTGCCCCTCTCGACGCGCCTGTAACGCATATCGGAGCCTGGACGATAGACGGCGTCGATCTCGATATTTCGTTCAGCGAAGGACCGCATGACGGCCGCCATGACGACGGGCGGGCTGGGCTGCTGACTTTCTCCCCCGATTGGAAGCTGATCGAAGACGCCTTCGCCGCTTGCCCCGATCGGATTCGGCCGGTTCTCGACCGCGGCGAATGGCATGGACGACACTACGTTGTGCTCGCCTCCTTGTCCGTTTCACCGCGCGAAGGATTTCTCGATCAGGACGGCGTTCGCTCGCTTGTCGAGGAAGTGGGCGCCGCGCTGGATCGACTCCATAAAGCAGGAATTTGCCTCAGAACGCTGACCCCGAAAAACCTGGCTCCGCGCCCTCTCGTCATCGATATTCCGCGCGGCGCCGTGAAAATCGATGAGGTCGGCGATCTCGTGCCCGCAGCGGATCTCGATCCCTTTTATGCCGCTCCCGAAATTTTGGCGGGAAGCGCCGCCCTGCAAAGCGACTGGTGGAGCCTCGGCGCGATCTCCCTTTTCCATCTCACGCGCGGGACGTGCTTCGACGGGATTCATCCGGCCGTTTGGCGCATGCACGTCGTAACATCCGGCGTCTCGCTTCCCGATGATATGACGCCAGAAATGATCACGTTGCTTCGCGGGTTGCTGGCCCGCGATCTGGCTAGGCGCTGGCAATGGAACGAAGTCCGTGCCTGGCTCGCCGGAGAGCCCGTCGACGCTCCCGAGACAGTTCGCGCGAGCGAGGATCGTGGCAGCGCGATCACGCTCGGCGGTGCCGCCTATCGCAATCCGATGCGCTATGCGATCGCGGCGGCAACGGAAGATTACTGGGACGAAGCGTGCGAGCAGTTCGAACGCGGCGAATTGCTTGCCTGGTGCCACGATAACGGACTTGCCGAAACCCGCATCTCCGCATTGCGCCGCGTTGCCGCTGCTCCGCTGGATCGAGACTCGAAACTCGGGATCGCGCTGAAATGCGTCTTCAGCGACCTTCCGCTGGTGAAACGCGGCGAGATCATCAATGCGAACTGGCTCATCCGCACTCCGGAGGAAGGCTACGCACTAATCACCGGCCCGATTGCCGACACCCTCGACAATCTGGGGTTCGAGCATGAAATCGTCCGCTTGCGCGACAGAGCCGTCTCCGTCAGACGACGCGCCGAAGCGAACCAGATCGAACTGGATGAGGCCAGCGTTTGCGCCGCGCTCCTTGTAACTAACACGGAGAAGCTTGCGGCGCAGTGGCGCGCGCGACGCCTGTCCTTTCCTGAAAGCGAGCACCGGGGCCTCGCCCGCATCATGCGTCGTCCGGCGCTTTCAGAGGAAGACCTCATCCTTCTGGTGGGGGCCCACGTAACCCAATTCAAGACTGCGGATGAAATCCTGAACGAGGCACAGGCCGCATCGCGAGGTCTTCCCTTCCGTTTCGATCCTGTCGCGGCAGCCGAAGCGCTCCGCGCACGGACGGCTCATGAACTTTTCAAAGGCGTGGCAGAACGGACGGCCGATTTTGCCCGATGCGGCATCGATCCGCTGGATGCTTGGGCCGATGATTTTCGGGCGAACGGACATTTGCCGCTGTCCCGCGCGCTCGTTCTTATTGCCTGTCCAACCGATCGCTGGAAAAAGCCCGAGGGTCTCGAATACAGCGCCCGCATATTGAATCACTTCGAAAACAAGATAGCGCTTTCGATAAAGCGTGGCCCGCTAACGCGCATGAGCAGGTCGTCCGAGCGCATCGACGTGACCGAGTTCGGAACGCCGCTCGTTCAGGCAGACCGCCTCGCGGAAGCCGTGCTTGAACGTGGGGTGGCGCCTCGGATCGACACAGCGGCCTTCACTAATGCCCCGAACCTTCAAAGCCGCCTCACGCAACTGACACGCCGCGCAGGCAACTACAAGCGGGACACCGGCATCGATTGCCTTGTGATGGGCTTTCCCTTCGTCCTCCACAAGATGCCGTCCGAGGATCGCAAGCCGCGGATCGCGCCGCTCTTCCTCTGGCCGATCAAGGCCATCAACACCGCAGCTTTCGCCTTCGACACGGATCGCGGCGTCATCCTCAATCCCGCGCTCGAGTCTTTTCTCGCCCCGAGGGAATTGCAGCAGGCCAAAGCCGTCCTCGAAGACGTGAAAGACGCCGGGGCGATGATCGCCGTCCTCGACGAATGCGAGCGCATCCTTCCGGTTCCGAGCAAGACCCTTGCCGCGCTCCCGCCGCTGGATGTAAAGGTCGAGACAAACCGCATCGTTTCCGCCGCCGTGATCTTTCCGGCGGTTTTCCCTGGTCAGGCGCTGGTCAACGACCTGCGCCTTCTGCAAAACCGGCCCGTGACGGG
This sequence comes from Rhodomicrobium udaipurense JA643, assembly GCF_000636015.1. GTDB lineage: Bacteria > Pseudomonadota > Alphaproteobacteria > Rhizobiales > Rhodomicrobiaceae > Rhodomicrobium > Rhodomicrobium udaipurense. The sequence goes on along the minus strand of NZ_JFZJ01000051.1, from coordinate 16,343 downwards.
AACGGCGCTTTCGACGCTTCTGCGTCTCGAAATACCGGCATCTTCATCGGATTCAACTCCGGTCAGCGAGGCCGACAAATATTTCGTCGCCTCGATCGATCCGTCGCAGGAAGAAGCCATCTTGCGGGCGCGCGAAGGCTTGGGGCTTCTGATCGAAGGTCCGCCCGGCACAGGCAAGAGCCAGACCATTGTCAATCTGATTGCCGACGCTATCGGTCGGGGAAAAACCCTCTTATTCGTCTGTCAGAAGCAGGCCGCCCTCGACGTCGTCTTCAATCGGCTGAAGGCGGCACAGCTTCAGGATCGTGTCGTCCTCGTCAAGGACGAGAGCAGGGACCGCCGTACGACAGTTCAGGCGCTGCGCAGTCAGGCGCAACACCTCAAAAATAGCAAAGCTCCATCCCGTCTTGAGCGGACAAGGGCTGACCTTGCAGCATCGATCGACCGACTGGAGCGGGATCTCGATGCTGGTTACGAGGCGTTCTTCAAAGTACATGACGACCTGAATCTCGCCTATGGGGATCTCCTCGTCGATCTCGTCAAGCTCGAAACCGGTCCAATGCCTCGGGTGCGCGGACTGCGGGACTTTCTGAAACGATTCCCGCCGCAAAAGACAGCGGCGCTTGCGGATGAATGCGCGTCGCTCGCGGCTGTGTGGCTGCCATCGAAATACGAGGGCAGTCCGCTGGCCGTGCTCAAGGTGTTTACGCCGTCGGAAAGCGCGATGGAAGATTTCCGCGCGGATTTCGATGCGTTTCGGAAGGTGGAAGCCGAACGCCATGAAAGCGAGCGAGCGCAAACCTTCGCTTTCGACATCGACGATCCCGCCGCCGCGCGATCCTGGCTTGGCGCCAACCGAAGCATCCTCGATACGATCACGGAAGAAACGCGCGGCGATCTCGCCCGCTGGCTGCCGCTTTGTCCGCCTTCAGCCGAGAGAAGCCAGCCTTTGCGCAAACTTATAACCAAACTCGAAGCGATCGCCTCCGAATCCGCTGCGCTGGAAGCCGAGGTGCGCAGTCTTCCGTCTGCGTTGTGGGCCAGACTCGCCGTCGAAGCGCTCCCCACATTGGAGGCTCTTCACGCTCGTGCCAAATATCTGGCTGAACCGGCGGGGTTTTTCGGATGGCTCAGTATCCGCCGTTATCAGGCGCGCGGTAAGATGCGCCAGTTCCTTTCATCAGTTGGCGGGGATGAGGCGAAGATCGATGTGACGACTCTCGCTGAAGGCTGCGCCTTGGCGCTGCGGTTTGTTCAACTGCGGATGCGGGCGACAAAACTATGCGGCCAGCTTGTAGCGGCGGAGTATACCGGTAACGCACCGTGCGAGCTTCAATCTCACGCGAATGGATTGAAAAAACGCCTCGAAGCGGCCTGCGAGGTGATGGCGCGCATGGCGGTTTGCCCGACGAAAGCTGACGAAGCTTTCGCTGCCTTGGCATCGGGCTCCCGTGACACCGCAGGACGGTTCATGACCGATCTGGAGCGGTCGGCATCGCGCGCGGAGATGCGCGAACGCAGTCTCGGCGAATTGAGCGCGCTTGAGCCATGGTTCGAGCCTGACTGGCTCGAAATGATGCGCGAGAAAGTGCGCGGCAATCATCCGACGCGTGAACAACTCCGCGCTGTCGAGCGGGTCTTACCCACTCTCGGGTCATATCAAGACTTCCGCATCAGATCCGTGCGCGCCAGTTCGGAAGTTCTCGCGGTTTTTGGCAAGCTTCGCGCTTCCGACAACGACTTGAACAATCTGCCTGAAGGCGAACTCGGCACAACCGTCCGGCGTCTCATTCACCGGGAGGCGCGTCTTGGCTGGAAAGAGGCGCTTGAAGCCGAACAGCCGGATCTGCGCCGCGACCGGAGGGTGGACGACGAGAAGATCGTCCAGCTTGAACACGAACTTGCGAAAATTCGCGACATGAACGGCAACTACCTCCGCGAGGGAGTGGACCGCAAGCGCACGATTTTCGGTCAGAACTGGGACCGTCTCGTGCTGTTGCAGGGACCGAACGCCCTTGGCATTCGCGACATCATCAACAAGGGCATGGATCTTGGTTTGATGGCTATGCGCCCGGTCTGGCTGATGAACCCGGATGTTGTGAGCCGCGCACTCCCGTTGAGGGAAGGCCTGTTCGATGTTGTGGTCTTCGACGAGGCCTCGCAGATTCCGGTGGAGAACGCATTGCCGGCTCTGTTCCGGGCGAAACAAGTCATCGTGAGCGGCGACGAGAAACAGCTCCCGCCGACATCGTTCTTCGCCTCTAGTATGGAAAATGCCTCCGAAGAGGAAAGCGTTCTCGATGAAGACGCGACCGAAGAGGAGCGTGTCGCGGCTGAGCAGGCGTGGACAAGCAACGAGATCAAGGACGCGCCCGATCTTCTGCATCTGGCTCGTTCGAGCCTTGCGACTGACGCGTGCGTCATGTTGAAGGTGCACTACCGCTCTGAATGGCGAGAACTCGTCGCATTTTCAAACTCCGCTTTCTACGATGGGGAACTCAGCATTCCGGTCTTGTACCCGGACGCCATCGTCTCCCGCGAACAGCCTGTGCGCGTTCTCCGTGTCGATGGCACCTATTCGAACCAGACCAATCGGCAGGAAGCGGAAGCCGTCATCGATGAACTCGCCAACGTATGGCTTGGGGCGCGATCGAAACGGGAGAAAGCGCCGACGACAGGCGTTGTCACGTTCAACCTGAAACAGGCTGACCTTATTGCCGACCTGATTGCCGAAAGACAGAGGTCGGACGAGGGCTTCGCGGCGGCATATGGCTTGGAGACGAGCCGCATCGAAGACGGCGCAGATCACAGCTTCTTCGTGAAGAACCTTGAGAATGTTCAGGGCGACGAGCGCGACATCATTTTGTTTTCGACGACATTCGGCCATAACGAAAGCGGGCAGTTCCGGCGCAATTTCGGCATTCTTGGACAACGCGGCGGGGAGCGTCGGCTGAATGTCGCAACCACCCGCGCCAAACAGAAAATGATCATCGCGACCTCAATGCCGGTGGAGAAGATTTCTGACTGCCTCGTCAGACGCAGAAGACCCGAAACCCCGCGCGATTTCCTGCAACTCTATCTGAATTACGCGGAACTCGTGTCTTCCGGTCAGCTTTCGGCCGCGCGTGGCGTCCTCGCGTCGATGCCACAAGGAAGGACGGCGAGCGCGAGCATGGACCGTTCCGCATTCGCAGACGTGGTTGAAGCGTTCCTCGACGAGCGGAATATTCCCAACGTTCCGATGCACGATAAAGGCGCATTCGCGCTGGATTTCGCAATTGAAGATATGGGAGGCGGTCATTTCTGTCTCGGCATCGAGTGCGAGGCACCCCGCCATCCGCTGCTGGCGAGGGCCAGAGGGCGCGAGCTTTGGCGCCCTCGCACCCTTCGGCGTGTGATACCGAAAATCCATCGCGTATCGCTTCAAGGGTGGTTTGCAAATCGCCAGGGCGAGCAGGCTCTTCTGCTTCGCGCCATAGACGACGCCTTGGAAGCGAACGTCTCCACTGAAAGGCTCGCGTCATGAGCGGCCCGAAGGTAGTTCGAATCGTTACGCGCGAAGAGATCCTTGCACTCTGCAACGGACATCTCGCACGGCTTGGTGCCGCGATCCGCTGCTATGAGGACTTGTGCCGAGCCAAGGGCCTTGCGAGCGAGAACGAGCTTCTCCTCGTTCGCGAGAGACATGCGGCAATTGTCGCTCTCCTCGCCGAGGAAAAATTCCTCGATCTGCAGAAACGCGCGCCCGAACTCATTCAGTGGCTGGAATCCGACAGGGATTTCAGATCGAAAAAAGCGGCGGAAAGGGCAGTCGCCGCAAGACACAGCCTCGACAGGGCAAGAAAATTCGCGAGCGATCTCTTGCGCAAGGAACGCAATCTGCCCGCCATATTGTCCGCGCAATTGAAGGACGTCGAGTGCGGTGTGGTCGGCGACCCCGGAAAAGCCAACGCGATACTCGCCGAAGCCTTTGCCAAGTCTTCGCATGCGCCTGAAACGGATCGCGTGGATATCGCCGGGGCTGCGGCGGCCTATGGAGACGGTTCGCCTTCAGAGCGCATGGAGGACTGGATCGCGCGTCAACCGCCGATCAAGGACGACGAGCAGGAGGTGAGCGAACTTCTGTCTGAACTTGCGCTCGAAATGGGTGAGGAATTCGCGCGGCCCTATCGCGAGCAATGGACGTCTCTGTCTACCGACACCGGCGCCGGTCTCGGATTACGAAGGCAGAGCCTTACTGTCGAGGTGAGGGCCGCTTTGAAGGAGGCGCGAGAACGGCGAACGCTCGCTGAAGAGTTGGTCGCGCTTTCGGCCGAATGGTCTTCGCTCACGCATGCGTCTGCGCCGTGGCCGGACGTCGCAGCCCCCGTCGATCTCGCGGAGATCGCGAAACAGGCGCGCGCGTCCGTTTCCGAAGAGTATCGCCGGAAGCAGGCGGAAGCGCGGCGACGCGCGGTTCTGAATACGCTGGCAACGCTCGGTTACGAGGTTCGCGAAGGCCTCATGACTGCCCTTGCAGAAAACGGTTCGGTGGTCCTTCGAAAAAGCGCAAATCCCGATTACGGGGTCGAAGTGGTTTCGCCCGGAAAAGGAGACCGGCTCGCCTTCAGAACGGTCGCATTCGGCGATGCGCTTTCGCCCCGTAACAAGACGCGGGATACTGATGCGGAATCAGCCTGGTGTTCCGACCTTGAACATCTGAAGAAGCGCGTCCTTGCGGAGGCGGGGCATATCGTTATTGAAAGAGCGGTTCCTGTTGGCGCAGAGCCGGTCAAGGTTGTTGGGGCCGAGAATAGCTCACGCCAATCCGCGCCCGAGATCCGACAATCTAACCGGAAGGTCAGACCTATTCGCTGAATAATTAGGGCGGGGGAGGGAAATGATATCAAACTAGATCAATTGAGTCCTCCCCGTAGGATGAGACTTTTTTGTTACAACGAGAACGCTCTTATTTTCGCGATCTCAAAGCGGTCAGGTTTTTTTAGGATGAAACCTTAGCTGAGGCATCGAATCTGGTTCGCAATGAATCAATGCGTTAGCTAAAATTAGAATGAAATATTTTGTCCTTCGACATGATGTGTTCGAGGACAAAATGTTCTTTATGCGGCCGGTATTAGCGACCAGCCTGTTCCAAGCATTGCAGGCACGCGCCTTCGCTGTGCTCCTATACCTGAATTCCGGCGGTCGATGTTTATCGCGACGGAGCCCCAAACGTCGAGACAGCCCAAACCGATTTCAGACTGGTACCAGTTTCTTCGAAGGATGCTTCATGACCTTATGCGTCACGCTAAAGCGCTTGGGCGATCACCATAACCGCCTTCCCGCCCTTATTGCATGACAGCACTTGGGTCGGGAATCCGTTCAAGGCGAAGGCCGGCGACCCAAGCCTCTCCGGAGATCAGTTCCTCTGAGGCCGAACGGGAATCGTGGAAGAATCGAAGGATCTGGCCTCGGCATTCCTCAGTCTGCGGCACATCGGCTTCCAATGCGAAGACTCGCCATTGCTGAGACCGACCTATCAACATATCCGTCTCGCCGAGCACGCGCCTTGATCCGCTGGCGCAAGTAAGTTGCCAGCGGAGGCCACGGATGGCGGTAATCCAGCCGCGAAGCTTACCTTCAAGACGATATCGCCCGGGCGGGAGCAGCACGGTCTGCCTGACCTCCGGAAATTTAACACGCCCGGTGCCGAAAGCGACATGCAGCGCGCGTTCACCCTCAGGGCCAACCGGCACAAATTCGGAAATGGCGTTGACCCCACGACCTATCTGCCAGTCAAATGCCAAGCCGCTAGGATCCCGTTCGAAATTCGCGTGCGTTAATAAGCCCAGGGTGTCAAGTTCATCTTTCGGCAGAAATTGCAGCCAAGCGTTGTAAGCCGCGTCGATGAGATTCTTGGCTATTAGCGCATTCAGGTAAGGCGCAATCTCGCTACTGACAATCGGCCGGGCACTTCCCCTAAGCGCAGTCATCAGTTTCAGAGGAGTGTCCGTTTGCTTGGCGCTTCGCGGAAGCGCTACGAAAAAGGCAGGGCGCCAGCCAGGCCCCTCTGCAAGCTCTTGCACAACCAGGGAGAAACCGGCCGGGTCTTCGGCAATAGCCGTCAGATAAGCAAAAACGTAAGGCGATAAGTCTGGACGCGTCCGTAACAAGATATCGGCATGATCAAGAGCCGATCCAAAATCCTTCTGGTAAGCACTGTCGTTAAGAAGCCAAAACTGGGCGACCGTTTCATGGCGAGACCGCTTGACTGCTTCTCGCATCAGGATGCGGACGAGGTCAGGATCATCGGTCGTTTCCGCTAGCAGGCGGTAAGCCTTCGCATTAAGGGGGTCATTTGCTAGAGCGCGAACAGCGAGACGACCGATTTTTCTGCGCAGCGCATCGCGTTCACTTCCTGGCTGTTGGATGCCGGCATCCTCTGCTTCAGGAAGGTGAGCGATGGTATCGCCCTTCGACGCAGTGTCGCCCTGCGATTCGCCTGATCCGGCGCCCCCGGTAAGCACCAACAACTGTTCCCGTATATCTTCCGCCTTGGCGACAAGAGCGACTGGATTATTGGGGTTCAAAGCGAGCGCAGTATCGGGAGCGGACGTGGCTAAGGCGTAAGGAAGGCTTTTGCTTACAACAAGCCAAACAAGGATGAGACCTGCCGTTATGGAAATAACAGAGCGCTTGGGATGGCTGGAAATATGCGAAACAACAAGGCTTCTGACCGGAGCAAAAAGCGCTGACCTCAGCCGCTTGCGATGGTGTTTCCTTTTCATCTGCGGCTCCCAAAGAGAAGGAAGACTATGCGCCAGAAGCGAGTGCTCTTGCGCCGTGGACGCATGATTTGTTTGCGGCGTGCGTTTCGGACAACAGCAGCAGGTCCATGCGTAAGTCGTGGTACGTTCGAGCTTTGCGGCTTACTTCCAGCCAATGAGGTGTCATAAGCCGCGCGCCGTTCGACGGTCTTGATTGTTTCCCACGCCCCGGTCACGCGGCCGACATACAGACTTCGATCAAAACCGTCGCTGTTAGGAAAAAGATCCGGATGAAGCCATCTCATGATCAGCGCCATGTGGCGCCTGATCTCGCCATTCGAGGTCTCGCGACTGGCACCTAGGGTCCGATAGTTGTCGCCATCCCTGTTCAACAAGATCTGCTCGATGAAGAACCCCGCAGCTTTTCGCAAAACTATCTCAGTGCACCCAGTGAGCGCTTCCGCTTCACGCACGGCCCTAGGGTCACCCACGGCAACCTCAAGGAGAAACGTGACTCCCGGAGGCAGCGCGGATCGCCGCGCCCGGCGCACCAAGTGTGGGTAACTGAGCATGCCGAGAGCGGCCGAAAGAGCTTCGTGGCTACGCATCGTCAGTTCAAGCCTGGCTTTGCTAACTGTGGCTTCGCATCGGTCGAGTTGCCGTACGTATAGGCCGACTGTCCGTATTCGTAGCCATATCCGTATCCGTAGTTGTAGCCCACAGCTTTCGAATCGAACTTCGTGAGAACAGCGCCAAGCAGCGTGATGCGCGCGAGCTGAAGACGTCGCAGCGCCGACCGGATCATCCCTTTACCCTTCTCTCCCGCCGCAATCACAAAGATGGTGCCAGCCGATGCGTTGGCGAGCAACTGGGCATCGGCGAGCCCCAGGAGCGGAGGCGCATCAAAAACGATGAGATCGAAAACGTCGCCGCCGAGCGAGACAAGCGAGTAAAGGCGGGTCCCGCTCAAAAGATCAGCGGCGTTCGGCGGCAGTGGACCCGAGGCCATGAATGCGAGGTTTGGATGGTCCGTCCTCTGGAGAACTTCCGGTGGAAGCGATTGGCCTGTCAGATAGTTGGTGAGGCCAACCACGTTGTTCAAACGTAGCTTCTTGTGAAGAGAGGGATTGCGGAGATCTGCGTCGATCAGAAGGACCTTGTGACCCATTTGTGCGAAATGCCGGGCAATCGCCACCGACGTTGTGGATTTGCCCTCGCCAGGCCCCGCGCTCGTCACCGCAATGGAGCGCGGAAGTCCCGACTCAGTGGAAAACTGTAAGGTAGTGGCAAGAGAGCGATACGCCTCCGCAATGGCGGAGCGTGGATCCTTGAGGGCCTGATCCAAACCCTCGGCAAACTCTTGGCGGGGGATAATCCCAAGCGTTGAAAGCGCTGAAAGTTGCTCGATCTCCTCGGGAGTACGAACGCGGTCGTCAAGCATTTCAAGCATAAATGAGATGCCGATCCCAGTACAAAGGCCAAGAGCGAGCGAGATAAGCAGAGCACGCGGAAAATTAGGCTCCGATGGGGCGTCTGGCACCAGTGCCCGATCGACAATGAAGATATTGTTGGTGCCCACACCGCCTGCAATATTTACCTCTTTCGAACGCTGGAGCAGACTATTATAGAGGCCGCGATTGGTCTCAACCTCCCGTTTCAAGATATTGTACTGGATACCTTTTTTCTGGAGATCAAGTACTTCCCCGCGTAGCGTTTCAATTCGTCCTTTCATCTCGCTTTCTTGCGCGAGCGATGTTTCATAAGCCGCCTTAAGCGAATTGCGGATGGTTTTGACTTCGGCCGCGAGCTGTCGGTCGATCTCTTTGATTTTGTTTGAAATCTGCACCATCGTTGGAAAGCTTGGCTTGAAATTTTCAAGCTTCTCTTGATAAACGGTTTCAAGCGCTTTCCGCTGGCCGCGCAGCACCTCAATGACCGGGTTCGATAACAGCTGCGGCAAATTGATTGCAGTGGAACTCTCGAGCTGTCGCCAGAGCTGCTCATTCTTGATGCGCTCTGAGATCAACTGCCCTAACGCGGCGTTTGCCGCTGCCAGATTGTTTTCTGCAATCGACGCCTTGTCGCTGACCTCGACCATCTTCTCCTGCTCTGCGAAAACGAGAAGCGCCTTTTCTGCTTCCTCCATTCGGATTTTGAGCTGCTTGATCTGGTCATCGAGAAAGGTTTTGGCGTAAGAATTGGCCTCGAACCTCTTGTCTAAGTTGGACGCAATATAAGCGTCTGCGTATCCATTCGCGATTTGTTGCGCACGCACCGCGCTCGGATCTGAGTAGCGAACATCAACGAGCCTGGAATTTGCAACAGGCAAGACCGCCACATTGGATAGCACAATGCCAACCGCCCAACCCTGCCGCGCAGTTGGCAAAGGAAGCTCCTTCTTCGAAGAAGAGAACAAGGCAGCGCCTAACAAACCAAGTGCTGAAACATCACGCGGCTTAAAGAATCCTACGTCATCATAAAGGCGCTGCATCGAGACGACACGCTCGGCCATGGCCCGGCTTTTTATGAGCTCATATTGCGTTCTCAAAAAATCCGTAGTTCCCGCTTCCGTCGGCGATGTCGTACCGCCCTCCAGGATCTTAGCCGGCTCCCGTTCGATCTGGATTCTCACGCTGGCTGAGTAGAGCGGCGTCTTGAGCAGCGTAAAAACGCTCCCTAGAACTGTAGACACAAGCGCTGTGCCCAAAATGAGCCATTTGCGTTTGAGAACCATGTAAAGATATTGGCGAAGGACAACTGCGAGATCGCTTTCTTCCTCCCCCGGCGATTGCCCATAGCCCTGTGGCCCGTAATTATCGCCCTTTAATTGTGCTATCGCAGCCGATTGAGAAGGAACCAGAGCCCGCCTCTCATCGCCAAGATCTCTTTGAGAGTCCCGCATCCGCTTTGCTCGCTTACTAAAGTAAGGACACTAGAGTGAACAGCGGGAGAGCCTTGAAAACCGCACCGATCCCCTCTTTTACGCTGGAGCTTGGAGCAACGATCACATCTCCGGCCTCTAACGCAGGGTCTTCGGCACTTCCGTCACGGATGCGCGACACATCGTATTTGGCAACCTGGCGCTCACCATTTACCTGCCGGAAGATAAGGACAGTTTCATCCGCCTTGTCCTCGAACCCTTGCGCCTGCGCGACGGCCTGCAACAGAGACAGCCCGCCGGTGATGGGATAGACGCCCGGCTTTTTGACGGCGCCCTCCAAGGTGACACGCTGACTATTATAATTTTTTATAAAAACTGTGATCTGAGGATTCTGTAGATATTTATCCCCAAGCTTCAGGCTCAACTCTCTTTCAACCTCGCGTCCAGTCTTGCCTCCCGCTTGAAACTCTCCGATGAGCGGGAAGTTTATGGTTCCCGCTTCCGAGACCTGAACAGTCTTCGACAGCTCCGGCACATTGAAGACAGTGATATCGACGACGTCGAGGGGACCGATCTTGTAAGTCTTGCTGGCGGGATCCGATACCGATGACATTGAAAGTGCCACTTTGCGCAAAGTCTCTTTATCGTCGGGCCCCTGAGCGGAGTCTTCCTTTGAACTCGGAGCCGCAGACTTCTGGGCTGCTGATGAATCCGAGACGGCACCCGAGTCGAGCTTGGGGTCAGTCATGTCGCCGCCTGAAGAAACGCCGCAAGCACTGATAAAGGCCGCCGCGATTGCGGGAAGCAGAAGTCTGATCAACGCCGACATGTCTTTTGCGACTCCTCTTCGACTAAATATCTGGAATTGGAAATAATGGGCTGCTGGCTGAACGGTAACAGTTCAGCAGGAACAGCAGATATGTCGATGCTGGGGTGGTCCCGCCCCGTACGAGGACAGTCGCGACGTGATTGCAGGCTGCGGCCTAAGCAAAAGAGCACATTTCTCGATACACTTTTTAAGAGGCCATCGCGAAGGTCTTTTTTTATTCAAGGCTTCCTCGTACAGCAACAAAGCCTACAACCTGCAAGTCACCAAGGTTGATGGCTAGTTACGCCAATCGACATAAAGGGCTCCTATCATGGGCAATCTTGAGCGGCAACTTTAAATTGTAGCTCTTTAGCGTCAGGACGGATTCTGTGGTGTATAGGTGACTCTGCGCTGCTCGTTTGAATTGGTCGTTCTCACTTCATTGCAACCCTTGCGTCAGTAGACAAAGTGCGCTACCGATAGGTAGTCTCAATTTTTACGATTGGGTAACAGTATCGTCAGATTGGGAAAAGGTTGTGATCGATGATTTCGACGGCCTTGACCGGCGTCCTGGCGGCAACAAGCGCGCACAAGCCGCGCTACTCGCCAACGTTGAGAGAGCGGTATCGGGTGATCGCGGCGATGGTTGCAGGCCCATCGGCGAGGCAAAGGCTTCGCTGGTTGCAGGCGACTAGGTTCAGTCCGCTTCGGAGCCGCCTACATCGTCTATGAGAATGGCTGTTCCCAGAAGGAGCCGAACCAAACTGTGATCGTTCTCTTCTTTGCAACGTCTCGAAAGGAAACGCCGGAGTCAGTGATGGCACTGGCATCGACTTGTCGACTGAAACGGTGCTGACCGGGGGATCGGTGGCAGGCGATACAGTCGGTCTTGAAGTTGCAATTTCGATCAGCGGTAACGGGCAAAGCGTAAGCCCCTAATTTTTCGCAAAAGACGAGTACGCCATGCTATATTTATTATGCGGAGCAACTTTGTTGGCCTCGCTCGTATTAGGCGGAGGCACCCATAGCGGTTTCCTGGGCGACGTTGTTGTCCAACTGCTATCCATACCTTTGCTCATTTTGGCGCTGTGGCCAGCTTTCAGTGATGAGCCAGCGCGCCAGGAGAAGGGGCGAATCGCTCTTGCGCTATGCGGTGGACTGACACTTGTCGTTGTCTTGCAAGTTCTCCCGTTTCCTTTCGATATCTGGTCTGGAGGAGCGCGTCTTCTTTCCGGCGCCGCCGAAACGCCCTTCACCCTTCCGTCGAGTTGGACCCCCCTCTCGATAGCGCCACAGGCCACATGGGCGGCGGCCGCTTCTCTTGTCGTTCCATTAGCTATATTTTGTTCTGTGCTGCAGCTCGACCTGACGCAGCGCATGATGCTCTGTTGGGTGGTGCTTGGTTTTGGTGTAGTCTCTTTGGCGTTGGGCTTTATACAGGTTGCTGCGGGGGTTGAAAGTAGCCTGCGCTTCTTTGAGATCACAAACCCTACGGAAGCTGTCGGCTTCTTTGCAAATCGCAATCACTTTGCCGCATTATTGAACGTAACTCTTGTTCTTTCTGCGCTTTGGCTCAATGCGACGATGGAATCGTCTCTGAAAAGCGGCGCCTCATGGACGCGTTCAATTTTATGGCTGGCCGCCGCAGGCACATTAGTCGTGGCGGTATTAGCCGGTCTCATGCTGGCGCGGTCGAGGGCTGGGGTTTTTATCGCCGCAGGTGTTCTTGCCGGAGTTGCGGCAATGATCATTTTGCACCGCTTATCAGAGCACACAAGTGAAGAGCCGCAGCACACGTGGCGCGGCCGCCGCTTTTCTTTGGCCGTGGCGATATTTGCCGCGCTTTTCGCGGTGCAGTTCGGCTTGGCGGGATTTCTCACGCGTTTCGAAAGTAATATGGCAGACGATGCCCGGATTCCTCTGACGAAGACGACGCTTGAAACCGCCTTGAAGGGGCTGCCCTTCGGTACCGGACTTGGATCCTTCGTTCCCGTCTATACAACTGTCGAGAAACGCGCCGATGCAACGGCTGGATTCGCCAATCGGGCTCACAACGACCTCGCTGAGATACTACTGGAAACCGGAATCATCGGAGTCGTTCTTCTCGTTGCTTTTCTTGGCTGGTTCGGCCTCAAGGTCATGACGGCATGGGGCAGGCCGCCACGTGATGACGATCCCCGGCAAGTCACGCTTGCGCGTGCTGCGACGCTCATTATGGCATTGTTGCTTGCGCATTCTCTTGTGGATTATCCGCTAAGAACGACTGCTCTCAGTGCAACCTTCGCGTTTTTCTCCGCACTCCTTGTCTCGCCGGTCAGTGTACCTCGCTTCGAGTTGCCCAAGTCTCCGAGTGGAGAAGGTTGTGTCCGTCAAAGACATACCGAAGCACCAGTGGGCGGTGCCTGGACCCCCGGTGTGCCTTGGCCAGAAAGCTGGCAAAATAGGACGACGGGCACTTAGCCGCCCTTGTTCATGAGCGCGGGTCGTTGTCGTCCCGATGCACATATGGCTTCAGGCGGTCTACCTGGTCGCTGGCAGCAAGAAGGCATCAGTTCGAGCCAGTTGCACCGCACCTTGGGTGTGACCCTAAAAAAGGCTCGGTTTCATCGCATCCGCAAGGCGAAGCGCGCCGGAAGCCTTGCAACTCTAATGAGCGGCGAAGGCTCTATTGTCGAAGCGGACGAAATATTCATCGGCAAGGAGGAAGGCGCGGTGAAGCATCCGAATGCGCGCTGCTACGCTCAAAAGCAGGCGATGCTCAGCTTGGTTGAGCGCGGCGGTGAAGTGCGCTCCTTCGTCATCGACAAGGCCGACGCCGCCAACATCAAGCCTCGAATCAAGCGCCTCCGATGCTTGCCCGCTGTCATACGAAGCGTGCGCTGCATAGTTTCCGCCACCCATTCCGTGAACCATGCGAATTGTTTAGCTGCTTTCAGAAGCTGCTTCAGACAGGAATTGAAGCCGGGCTCTTAGTTTGGCTGGCGGGTAGCGTGTTGCTATGTAACGTCTCTTGAAGTGGACAGGCTAAGTACTTCACTAATTTCTTTGAGTGTGTGAAGATGGGCAGATGCTAACTTTTTGGCTGGCTTTTCTTTTACCTACTTCGTTTTGGTAAATATAGGCGCACATGGCTCGTATATCACACCCTATGGCGAGCAAATCATATTTCGAATGTAATATAATGCCCCACAATATTCCGCGCCGCTCCGGCTACTGCGCTGCGGTGCGAGCCCTCGCATCGGCTACGGCGCGCTTGAAGCCCGCGTAATCGAGCGTCGAGGAGACGAGCGGGCCGATGAGATAGGTGGGCGCGCCCTGAAAGCCGACGATGTCGCCCTGCGCGTCGTTGCGCGCGAGCGCTCTATCGATGTCCTTGCCATGCAACGTGAGGTCTGCCTCAAGCCGCTTCGTGTCGATGCCCGCGTTGCCGAGCGCCTTCACGAGCTGTGCCTTCGTCGATGAGTGGTTGACCGCCCGCATGAGAGCATCATGCGCGGCTTCATATTTGCCTTGATAATTGGCCGCGAGCGCGAGCCTCGACGCAAGTTTCGACGCGTTTCCGAGGATCGGCCATTCCTTGTAGATCAGGCGAATTTTGCCGTCGTCCCTGACGATGCGCTTGAGGTCGCCGACCGACTTCTTGCAATAGGGGCAGTTGTAATCGAGGAACGCGACGATGGTTACGTCGCCTTTCGGGTTGCCGCTCACCGGCGCGTCGGGGTCTTCGTACATGGCCTCGCGCGAAAGGGGATCGTCCATCGAAGCCGCCGCATGAGGCGCGAAAAGAAACGCCGTCGAGGCTGCGAATGCGAAAGCGGCGGCGAGGCGGCGCGGCAGGGTCATCATGCGGTTTTCATCCAGCGGTCGTTGGTCCACCATGCCGTTCTAGCATCGCTTTCGATGGCGCTTCATGAAAATGAAGTCAGATTTTCGCGATCACGGGCGAGAGAGCAGGGATTATCGCTCGACTGCCGTTGAGATGGAGGCCCGGAGCGCCTAATAACGATGCACCACCTCCACGCAACGAAAGGGCAGGCCATGGACAGCCACGCGCACGAGACCCCCTCCCAACCGCCCGTTGCCGAGAAGCGGCCCGCCCGCGACATCCATCACGGCATCGAACGCGTCGACGATTACGCGTGGCTGCGCGTCGACAATTGGCAGGAGGTCATGCGCGATCCATCCGCGCTGGCGGCCGACGTGCGCGCCTATCTCGAAGCGGAAAACGCCTACACCAAGGCCGCCCTGGCGGACACGGAAGCGCTTCAGGACACGCTGTTCCGCGAGATGAAGGGGCGCATCAAGGAAGACGATTCGTCGGTGCCCGCGCCGGACGGTCCCTTCGCCTACTTCACAGACTTTGTTGTCGGCGGCCAGCATCCGCGCTTCATCCGCGAGCCGCGTGGCGGCGGCGCGCCGCAACTGTTGCTCGACGGCGACGCGCTGGCGAGGGATAAGCCCTATTTCTCGCTCGGCGCGATCGACTGGAGCCCGGATCACAAGAAGCTCGCCTATGCCTATGACGACAAGGGCTCGGAGTTCTATGCATTCCGCGTGCGCGACCTCGAAACCGGCGAAGATACCGCCGACTTCGTGCCCGATTCCGAAGGCGGCGCGGCATGGTCGCCGGACGCGAGCGCCTTCTATTACATCCGCGTGGACGAGCATCGCCGCCCGCTTCAGGTGATGCGGCACCGCCTCGGCACGCCCGCGAGCGAGGATGAGCTTGTCTATCGCGAGAAGGATCAGGGCTTCTTCACCCGCGTCGGCGAAAGCCTCGACAAACGCTTCATCTTCATCAGCGCGGGCGACCATGAGACGGCGGAAGTGCATTTCCTCGACCTCGCCGCGCCGGAGCAGGGCTTGCGCGTTGTCGCGCCGCGCGAGGTGAACCACGATTACAGCGTCGATCATCACGAAGGCCGCTTTATCATCCTGACGAACGCGGACGGCGCGGAAGATTACAAGGTCATGGAAACGCCGGTCGATGCGCCCGGCCGCGCGAACTGGCGCGATCTCGTGCCCCACAAGCCGGGGCGCCTCATCCTCGACGTGACCTGCTTCAAGGACTGGATCGTGCGCCTCGAACGCGAGGATGGGCTGCCGCGCATCGTCATCCGCAATGCGGCGGACGGCACCGAGCACGCCATCGCCTTCGACGAGGAAGCCTATTCGCTGGGCTTTGCGGAGGGCTACGAATACGACACCGACACGCTGCGCTTCGTCTATTCCTCGATGACGACGCCGCGCCAGGTGTTCGACTACAACATGCGCACCCGAGAGCGGACGCTTCGGAAGACGCAGGAAGTGCCGAGCGGCCATAACGCGGCCGATTACGTCACGCGCCGCGTCTACGCGCCCGCATGGGACGGCGAGACGGTGCCCGTGTCGCTCCTCTACCGCAAGGACACCCCGCTCGACGGCACCGCGCCGTGCCTCCTCTACGGCTACGGCTCCTACGGCATGTCGATCCCGGCTGGCTTCTCGACCACGCGCCTCAGCCTCGTCGATCGCGGCTTCGTCTACGCCATCGCGCATATTCGCGGCGGCAAGGACAAGGGTTATCGCTGGTACAAGGACGGCAAGCTCGCGAAGAAGACGAACACGTTCAAGGACTTCATCTCCGCCGGGCGCTATCTCGCGGCGGAGCGTTTCACGGGCGAAGGGCGCATCGTGGCGCATGGCGGCTCGGCGGGCGGCATGCTCATGGGCGCGGTGGCGAACATGGCGCCGGAGCTGTTCGCAGGGCTAGTGGCGGATGTGCCCTTCGTGGACGTCCTCTCCACCATGCTCGACGACACGCTTCCGCTCACCCCGCCGGAGTGGCCCGAATGGGGCAACCCCATCGCGAGCGTGGAGGATTACCGCACCATTGCGGCCTACTCGCCCTACGACAATGTGCGCGCGC
>NZ_JFZJ01000050.1 GCF_000636015.1 Rhodomicrobium udaipurense JA643 | reverse complement strand
TCAGGAACTGTCGGGTCTGACGGTTCTCGAAATCTCCGAGCTGGTGAAGCTCCTCGAAGACAAGTGGGGCGTGTCTGCGGCTGCGGCCGCGCCGGTGTTCGCCGGCCCGATCCCCGGAGCGGCAGCGGCGGCAGAAGAAGAAGAGAAGACAGAATTCGACGTCATTCTCACCGATGCCGGCGCTCAGAAGATCAACGTCATCAAGGAAGTCCGCGCTATCACGGGTCTCGGCCTGAAGGAAGCGAAGGATCTCGTTGAGGGCGCGCCGAAGGCGATCAAGGAAGCCGTGTCCAAGACCGAAGCCGAAGAGATCAAGAAGAAGATCGAAGCGGCAGGCGCGAAGGTCGATATCAAGTAAGAATGCGGGCGGCCGGGTTCGCCCGGCCCTCGTTTCTGGACTGCATCGGCCCTCGGGTGCCTTGGTTCGGCCTAAAAAAAGGCGGGATAGGGGTGCCCGACAGGGCTTGAAAATCGTTAATGGGATGCCATATCAGGAGGCTTCCCAAGAAATAGGCTCTATCGCGACGCCCGAATCGCTAAGGCGTGCAGGACAAGCCGCCGCCCGGTGAAAATGAGGAGATCAAATGGCGCAGACGTTTATCGGCCGTAAACGTATTCGCAAGCGCTTCGGGAATATCGCCGACGCCGCCGAAATGCCGAATTTGATCGAGGTGCAGAAGCAGTCCTACGATCAATTTCTCATGGTGCAAGACCCGGTTGGCGGGCGCGCGAACACCGGTTTGCAGGCGGTCTTTGCCTCGATCTTCCCCATAAAGGATTTTTCGGACAAAGCGCAACTCGAATTTGTCCGCTATGACTTCGAGCCGCCGAAATATGACGTAGATGAATGCCAGCAGCGAAGCATGACCTTCGCCGCGCCGCTAAAGGTAAAGTTACGCCTGATCACCTTCGACGTCAACGAGGAGACCGGCTCCCGGTCCGTCCGCGACATCAAGGAGCAGGACGTCTATATGGGCGACATCCCGTTCATGACGTCGAACGGCACCTTCGTGATCAACGGCACGGAGCGCGTGATCGTTTCGCAGATGCACCGTTCGCCGGGCGTGTTCTTCCACCACGATGGCGGCAAGAGCCACTCCTCGGGCAAGCTTTTGTTTGCGGCGCGCATCATCCCCTATCGTGGCTCGTGGCTTGATTTCGAGTTCGACGCGAAGGACATCGTCTATGCGCGTATCGACCGCAAGCGCAAGCTTCCGGCGACGACGCTGCTTTACGCGCTGGGCATGAACAACGAGGAAATCCTCGAAACCTTCTACAATCGCATTTCCTTCGAGGCGACGAAGCAGGGCTGGCGCACTGCTTTCGTGCCAGACCGCATGCGCGGCCTCAAGGCGACGCAGGATATTTACGACGCCGATACCGGCGAAGTTGTCATTGAGGCGGGCAAGAAGTTGAATGCGCGTCTCGTGCGCCAACTCGCCGAGCGCGTGAAGTTCATCGCGGTGCCGGACGAGGCCCTGTTCGGCCGCTATCTCGCCGAAGACATCGTCAACATGACGACGGGCGAGATCTACGCCGAGGCGGGCGACGAACTCGACACCAAGGTGCTCGACAAGCTCCGCGATGTTGGCGTCGAAGAGCTGCCTGTGCTCGACATCGACCATGTGAACACCGGCTCGTTCATCCGCAATACGCTCCATCTCGACAAGAACCAGAACCAGCAGGACGCGCTGTTCGACATCTACCGCGTCATGCGTCCGGGCGAGCCGCCCACAGAAGACGCGGCGCGCGCGCTGTTCAAGAGCCTGTTCTTCGACGAGGAGCGCTACGACCTGTCCTCGGTCGGCCGCGTGAAGATGAACATCCGTCTCGACATCAAGCAGTCGGACGAGATGCGCATCCTTACGAAGGACGACATCATCTCCGTTATCCGCACGCTGGTCGATCTGCGCGACGGTCGCGGCGAGGTTGACGACATCGACAACCTCGGCAATCGGCGCGTCCGCTCCGTCGGCGAGCTGATGGAAAATCAGTACCGCCTCGGCCTGCTCCGCATGGAGCGTGCTATCCGCGAGCGTATGTCATCGGTCGATATCGACACGGTGATGCCGCAGGATCTCATCAACGCGAAGCCTGCGAGCGCCGCAGTGCGCGAGTTCTTCGGCTCGTCGCAGCTTTCGCAGTTCATGGACCAGACGAACCCGCTCTCCGAGATCACGCACAAGCGGCGTCTCTCGGCGCTTGGACCCGGCGGTCTCACGCGTGAACGCGCAGGCTTCGAAGTCCGCGACGTGCATCCGACGCATTACGGCCGCATCTGTCCGATCGAAACACCGGAAGGCCCGAATATCGGCCTTATCAACTCGCTGGCGACGTTCGCGCGAGTCAACAAGTACGGCTTCATCGAAAGCCCGTATCGCAAGGTCGTGGACGGCAAGGTGACGGACGAAGTCATCTACCTTTCCGCGATGGAAGAGGCGCGCTGTCACATCGCCCAGGCGAATGTGAAGCTCAACGACGACAACAGCTTCGCCGAAGACCTCATCATCTGCCGTCACCAGGGCGACGTGTCGCTCGTGGCGAAGGAGAAGGCGGACTTCATCGACGTGTCGCCGAAGCAGGTCGTGTCCGTGGCCGCCGCGCTGATTCCGTTTCTTGAGAACGACGACGCGAACCGCGCGCTCATGGGCTCGAACATGCAGCGTCAGGCCGTGCCGCTCATCCGCGCCGAGGCGCCGCTCGTCGGCACCGGCATGGAAAGCGTCGTGGCGCGAGACTCTGGCGCCGCGATCGGGGCTAAGCGCTCCGGCATCATCGATCAGGTGGACGCCACCCGTATCGTGATCCGTGCCACCGACGAGACCGACCCTTCGAAGTCGGGCGTGGACATCTACAACCTGCGCAAGTTCCAGCGCTCGAACCAGAACACCTGCATCAACCAGCGTCCGCTGGTGCGTGTCGGCGACCGCGTCGAGCAGGGCGACATCATCGCGGACGGTCCCTCGACCGAACTCGGCGATCTGGCGCTCGGCAAGAACGTGCTCCTCGCCTTCATGCCGTGGCAGGGCTACAACTTCGAAGACTCGATCCTGCTGTCTGAGCGCATCGTTTCGACGGACGTCTTCACCTCGATCCATATCGAGGAATTTGAAGTCTCCGCGCGCGATACGAAGCTTGGACCGGAGGAAATCACGCGCGACATTCCGAACGTCTCGGAAGAAGCGCTGAAGAACCTCGACGAAGCGGGCATCGTTTACATTGGCGCGGAAGTGCAGCCGGGCGATATTCTCGTCGGCAAGATTACGCCGAAGGGCGAAAGCCCGATGACGCCGGAAGAAAAGCTTCTGCGTGCCATCTTCGGTGAGAAGGCGTCCGACGTGCGCGACACCTCGCTCCGCCTGCCGCCCGGCGTCGCCGGTACGGTGGTGGAAGTGCGTGTGTTCAATCGCCACGGCGTTGAAAAAGACGAGCGCGCGATGGCCATCGAGCGCGAGGAAATCGAGCGTCTCGCGAAGGACCGCGACGACGAACTGCACATCCTCGACCGCAACGTCTACGGCCGTCTTCGCGATATCCTCATCGGCAAGGAAGTCGCGCGCGGTCCGAAGGGTCTGCGCAAGGGCACCGAGGCGAACGAGGAGCTTCTGTCCGAAGTTCCGCGGAGCCAGTGGTGGGATATCGCGCTCAAGGACGAGCAGGCGATGTCCGGCATCGAGGCCATCCGCCGTCAATACGACGAGGCCAAGAAGCGGCTCGAACAGCGCTTTGTGGACAAGATCGACAAGCTGAAGCGCGGCGACGAGCTTCCGCCCGGCGTGATGAAGATGGTCAAGGTCTTCGTCGCGGTGAAGCGCAAGATCCAGCCCGGCGACAAGATGGCCGGCCGCCACGGCAACAAGGGTGTGGTCAGCCGCATCGTGCCGATCGAGGACATGCCGTTCCTCGAAGACGGCACGCATGTCGACATCGTGCTGAACCCGCTCGGCGTGCCAAGCCGCATGAACGTGGGCCAGATCCTCGAAACCCACCTTGGTTGGGCGTCGCGCGGTCTTGGCAACATGATCAACAAGGGGCTTGCGGTCTATCGCGAGCAGCACCGCATCGACGAGCTGCGTCAGGCCGTGGAGATCTCCTACAAGGGCGACCCATCGGTTCCGAATTTCACCGACGACCAACTGGTCGAACTCGCCGAGAATCTCGGCAAGGGCGTCCCGGTGGCGACTCCGGTGTTCGACGGTGCGCGCGAAGCCGACATCAATGCGATGCTCAAGGCGGCGGGTCTCGACACGTCGGGGCAGGTCACGCTGTATGACGGACGCTCGGGTGAGCCGTTCGACCGCAAGGTGACGGTGGGCTACAAGTACCTTTTGAAGCTGCATCACCTTGTCGACGACAAGATCCATGCACGCTCGATCGGGCCTTACAGCCTTGTCACGCAGCAGCCACTCGGCGGTAAGGCTCAGTTCGGCGGCCAGCGCTTCGGTGAAATGGAAGTGTGGGCGCTCGAAGCTTACGGCGCGGCATACACGCTTCAGGAAATGCTGACCGTGAAGTCGGACGACGTGGCGGGCCGCACGAAGGTCTACGAAGCCATCGTGCGCGGCGACGACACGTTCGAAGCGGGCGTTCCAGAAAGCTTCAACGTGCTCGTGAAGGAAATGCGCGCGCTCGGCATGAACGTGGAACTGAAGCAGACCCGGGGCGCGAACGAACCGGCACCGGAGCCGTCGTCACGGCCTCCGCAGTTCCAGTTGCCGAAGCGGCCAAAGACGCAGCAGGCCGCAGAATAGAAACAAGTGCGGGTACCGGCTTCGGCTGGTGCCCGCATCGGCGTTTCAAGGAAATTGGCGAGGCGCAGCTTCGCAGTCCGCCAAACGGGGCGGACATCGGTCGGAGAAGCCGCGGAAGCGGCTCATAGGAGCGACGAATGAATCAAGAGATCACGAATCTCTTCAGCCCGCAGGTGCCAACTCAGGTATTCGACCAGATTCGCATCTCGATCGCAAGTCCGGAAAAAATACTCTCGTGGTCTTACGGCGAAATCAAGAAGCCCGAAACCATTAATTACCGCACGTTCAAGCCCGAACGCGACGGCCTGTTCTGCGCGCGCATCTTCGGCCCGATCAAAGACTACGAATGTCTTTGCGGCAAGTACAAGCGCATGAAGTACAAGGGCGTTATCTGCGAAAAATGCGGCGTGGAAGTGACGCTCACCAAGGTGCGTCGCGACCGCATGGGCCATATCGAACTGGCCTCGCCGGTCGCGCATATCTGGTTCCTGAAGTCGCTGCCGTCGCGCATCGGCCTTCTGCTCGACATGGGCCTGAAGGATCTCGAACGCGTGCTCTATTTCGAGAACTACGTCGTCATCGAGCCGGGGCTGACGCCGCTCAAGGCGGGTCAGCTTCTGACCGAGGAAGACTTCAACAAGGCGCAGGAAGAGTACGGCGAGGACGCGTTCCAGGCGGGCATCGGCGCCGAAGCCGTTCGCGACATGCTCATGGCGCTGAACCTTGAGCAGATGCGCGAGCAGATCCGCCAGGAAATCGCCGAAGCCACGACCGAACTCAAGCCGAAGAAGCTCGCCAAGCGGCTGAAGGTGATCGAAGCGTTCATCATGTCCGGCAACCGGCCGGAATGGATGATCATGAAGGTCATCCCGGTGATCCCGCCGGAGCTGCGCCCGCTCGTGCCGCTCGATGGCGGCCGCTTCGCGACATCCGATCTGAACGACCTTTATCGGCGCGTCATCAACCGTAACAACCGTCTCAAGCGGCTGATCGAGCTGCGCGCGCCGGACATCATCATCCGCAACGAGAAGCGCATGCTTCAGGAAGCGGTGGATGCGCTGTTTGACAACGGTCGTCGCGGCCGCGTCATTACGGGCGCCAACAAGCGTCCGCTGAAGTCGCTCGCCGACATGCTGAAGGGCAAGCAGGGCCGCTTCCGTCAGAACCTTCTCGGCAAGCGCGTCGACTATTCCGGCCGCTCCGTGATCGTGGTGGGACCGGAACTCAAGCTCCACCAGTGCGGCCTGCCGAAAAAGATGGCGCTCGAATTGTTCAAGCCGTTCATCTATTCGCGGCTCGACGCGCAAGGTTACTCGGCAACCGTGAAGCAGGCGAAGAAGCTCGTCGAGAAGGAGCGCCCCGAGGTCTGGGACATCCTTGACGAAGTCATTCGCGAGCATCCGGTGCTGCTAAACCGCGCGCCGACGCTCCACCGACTCGGCATTCAGGCGTTCGAGCCTGTGCTGGTCGAGGGCAAGGCGATCCAGCTTCACCCGCTCGTCTGCGCGGCGTTCAATGCCGACTTCGACGGCGACCAGATGGCCGTGCACGTCCCGCTGTCGCTCGAAGCGCAGCTGGAAGCGCGCGTGCTCATGATGTCGACCAACAACATTCTGCACCCGGCAAACGGTCAACCGATCATCGTGCCCTCGCAAGACATCGTGCTCGGGCTCTACTATCTCTCGATCCTGAAGGAGAAGGAGCCGGGCGAAGGCAGCCTCTTCGGCAGCGTTGCCGAAGTTCAGCACGCAATCGCCGCGGGCGCTGTGACCCTGCACGCGAAGATCAAGGGCCGCCACATCGGCGTGGACGAAAACGGCAAGCCGCAATCGAGGGTCTACGACACGACGCCGGGCCGCCTCATGCTTGCGGAGATGCTGCCGCAAAAGCCGGGCATCAGCTTCGACCTCGTCAACAGACTGCTGACGAAGAAGAACATCGGCAAGGTGATCGACGCCGTCTACCGCTCCTGCGGTCAGAAAGAGACGGTCATCTTCTGCGACCGGATTATGGCGCTCGGCTTCCATCATGCCTATAAAGCGGGCATCTCCTTCGGCAAGGACGACATGCTCGTTCCGGAAACGAAGAAGAAGATCATCGGCGACACCGAAGCTCTCGTGCTCGACTACGAGCAGCAGTACAACGACGGCCTCATCACGCAGATGGAGAAGTACAACAAGGTCGTCGACGCCTGGGCGAAGTGTACGGACCGCATCGCGAAGGAGATGATGGACCGCATCTCGGCCGTTCAGTACGACAAGGAAACCGGCCGCGAGAAGCAGATCAATTCGGTTTACATGATGGCCCACTCGGGCGCGCGTGGTTCCGAAAAGCAGATGCGTCAGCTTGCCGGTATGCGCGGCCTCATGGCGAAGCCATCGGGCGAAATCATCGAGACGCCGATCATCTCCAACTTCAAGGAGGGGCTGTCGGTTCTCGAATACTTCAACTCGACTCACGGCGCGCGAAAGGGTCTCGCGGACACGGCGCTCAAGACGGCGAACTCGGGTTACCTCACCCGCCGTCTCGTCGACGTGGCGCAGGACTGCATCGTGACAGAACACGATTGCGGCACCGACAAGGGCATCAAGCTGGGGGCGGTGATCGACGCGGGCGAAGTGCTCGTGTCGCTCGGCGACCGTATCCTCGGCCGCGTGCCCGCCGACGACGTGGTGCATCCCTCAACGGGTGCTATCATCGCTCCGGCCGGCGAGATCATTACCGAGCTGGAGGCGCGGCTTCTCGATGAGGCGCAGGTGCAGGAGGTGCGCATCCGCTCAGCTCTCACCTGCGAACTCAAGAACGGCATCTGCGGCAAATGCTACGGCCGCGACCTTGCTCGCGGTACGTCGGTCAACATCGGCGAAGCGGTCGGCGTCATCGCGGCGCAGTCCATCGGCGAGCCGGGCACGCAGCTCACGATGCGCACGTTCCACATCGGCGGTACGGCGCAGGTTGCGGATAACTCGTTCATCGAGAGCAACTTCGCGGGCAACGTGGAAATCCGCAGCCGCAACGCGGCTCGGGACAGCCAGGGGCGTCTGGTGGCCTTGGGCCGCAACATGGCGGTCATCATCAAGGACGCTGACGGTCGAGAGCGCGCGGTTCACAAGATTGCGCAGGGCTCTCACCTGAAGGTGGACGATGGCGACGTCGTGAAGCGCGGCCAGCGTCTGGCGGAGTGGGATCCCTATTCGCGTTCGATCCTCACGGAAACCGATGGCGTGGTCGAGTTCGAAGACCTGCTGGATGGCATCTCGGTCAACGAACAGTCCGACGAAACGACGGGTATCACAAACCGCGTCATCGTCGACTGGCGCGCTAACCCGCGCGGCTCGGCATTGCGCCCGGCCATCGTGATCAAGGACAAGGTCGGCGGCAAGGTTCTCAAGCTGGCGCGCGGCGGTGAGGCTCGCTACCTGCTTTCGGTGGAAGCGATCCTTTCCGTGGAGCCGGGGCAGAAGGTGAAGGCGGGCGACGTGCTGTCACGTATCTCGCTCGAAAGCGCCAAGACACGCGACATCACGGGCGGTCTGCCGCGCGTGGCGGAGCTGTTCGAGGCACGTCGTCCGAAGGATCACGCGATCATCGCGGAGATCTCCGGCACGGTGCATTTCGGCCGCGACTACAAGAACAAGCGCCGCGTCCTTATCCAGCCGGATGAGGAAGGGCTCGATCCGGTCGAATATTTGCTGCCGAAGGGCAAGCACCTCGCTGTGCAGGAGGGCGACCGCATCGAAAAGGGCGAGTTTATCCTCGACGGTAACCCGGCCCCGCACGACATCCTGGCGATCAAGGGCGTGGAAGAACTTGCGTCGTTCCTCGTCAACGAAATTCAGGAGGTCTATCGTCTGCAAGGCGTGACGATCAACGACAAGCATATCGAAGTCATCGTGCGTCAGATGCTCCAGAAGGTCGAAGTGACCGACGCGGGCGACACCGAGTTCCTCAAGAACGAGCAGGTCGACAAGATCGAGTTCGACGAGATGAACGTTATGGTCGAGCAAGCGGGCGGGCGTCCGGCGACGGCGGTGCCGGTGCTTCTCGGCATCACGAAGGCCAGCTTGCAAACGCGGTCGTTCATCTCGGCGGCCTCGTTCCAGGAGACGACGCGCGTCCTAACGGAAGCGGCGCTCAACGGCAAGGTCGATACGCTCGACGGGCTGAAGGAGAACGTCATCGTGGGCCGCCTCATTCCGGCAGGTACGGGCGGCATGATCAGCCAGCTTCGCCGCGTGGCAAGCCACCGCGACGACCTCATTCTTCAGGAGCGGAACAAGGGGGGTGCGAAGGCGTTGCCCACCGTTCCGGGGGGCGAATCAGTCGCCCCGGGTGTGCCGCTTGAGGTGCAGGTTGTCGAATAGATGACAGCCTAAAGGACGAAAAAAGCCCGGCTTATGGCCGGGCTTTTTGATTCTGACACGGTGCAAGCAAAAAAAGCGGCGAAAAAGCGCCCTCAATCCCTTGGAATATCTGAATCCTTCCGTTAAAGTCGCATTTACCGACGAGATGATGCTGGTTTGCATCGGGTGTTTGGCGGCACCTGTCGGGGGCGGGGACCTTACGATAGCGTTTGATCAATCCTGGTGGAGACTTCGGCCTCTGACTATGCAGGACATAAAACAGTTAACTCGGTGGAGCGCCCCTCCGATGAGGTTAGGGAACGTAAGCCTGCCCGTATTAGCGTCTGCCGTGCTTTGTCTCGGCGCGCTGATCAGCCCCGCACACGCGGTGCCGTCGCAGCCATGGTATCTGGCGGCCTTCGATCACGTCATGCGCGTCCTCGTCAACAGCGAAGCGCCAGCGGTTCAGATGGCGAGCGGCTCGGCCGAGCAACAGCATAACGTGGATCCAGCTTATTACAGCCGCGTTACGAAAGAAGCGGGCACGATCACGCTCCGCGGCAACGTGCCGTCAGATGGCGATCTCAAGGTGCTGCAAGGCGTCGCAGCCGCCATCGCGCCGGGTGCCTCCGTTGTCGATAGAACGCGCATCAATCCCGGCGTCCCGAACCGCGACGTCTGGCTGGCGGCCATGACATTCGCCCTTCGTCAGATGGGGAAACTGAACACCGGCTCCGCATCCTTGAAGAATGCCGCGATTACTATCGAGGGCGTGACGAACGCGGATGATGATTTCGCCGTCATCCAGAAGAAAGTCCGAGAGGAAGCGCCCAAGGGATTGAATTTGCAGGTCGCGCTCAAGCCGCACGACGTTCGCCCGTTCGTCTGGCTGGCGCAATTGCAGCAGGGCGCTGTCCATCTCAGCGGCCATGTACCGTCTGAGCAGGACAAGGTCATCTTCGGCCACGCACAAGTTCTGTTTCAAAACCTGACGATCAACAGCAGCATGGAAGTGGCGAAAGGCGAGCCGAAAGGCTGGATCGAGGCCACGAAGGTTTCACTTGAAATGCTGTCGTTGCTCTATTCCGGCAGTGTGGCTATCAGCGAAACCGTTGTTAAGATCGACGGGATTTATTCATCCCCGGCCATGGTCGACCTGCTGAAAGTTTACAGCAAAAGGCTGCCCGAAGGCTTCACACTCGAAACCAACATTCTGGAACCTGTGGCGCGTGCGCCCGCTGCGCGTGCCGAGGATATGAGCTTCGTGGCCCATCAGGCGCGCGCCTCCTACAATCCGTGAGGTTTCGGCTCGTTAGCGCAATCGGCTTTGCGTCGCTTGTGGTGCGGGTCTGGCGATAAGATCATGCTCATGAAAGTCCGAGCGGCATCTTGTTTCGGCTAAAGGCGATCTCCCCTAAACCGAAAATATCTCTTGCGGCTCGGGAAGTGGCGGGCGCGGCACCGCGTGCCACGTAGAATCGGCGTCGATCAGGAAATCCGCGATAAGCCGCTCGCTGAAACGGTCTTTCAAGAGCGGCGCGTGACCTTCGTTCGGGATGAGCACAGGCGTCAGGCGCGGGTGTCGGGCTTGCATTTCCTGCACCGTCGCCGCCGACAGCAGGTCGGAATGCTCGCCGCGAATGACCATCACCGGGACGGATCGCAAGGACTCGAAATGCTCCCACATCGTCGGGACGGGCTTCGAAATGTCGATCTCCGACAGCGCCTTGCCAATATTCGGATCGTAGGACGGCGCGGGTCGTCCTTCCGCGTCCTCGTTGAAAAGCTGGCGCGTCCATGACCGCCATCCCGCACTGTCGAGCGCAGTGAACTGGCGCTTGTTGATGTCGCGGACGACGCGCAGAGCCTCGTCCCAATCTGCGGGCA
The DNA here is from genome assembly GCF_000636015.1 of Rhodomicrobium udaipurense JA643. GTDB lineage: Bacteria > Pseudomonadota > Alphaproteobacteria > Rhizobiales > Rhodomicrobiaceae > Rhodomicrobium > Rhodomicrobium udaipurense. Next base: position 12,541 of record NZ_JFZJ01000050.1, on the reverse strand, counting down.
CGGGGATCTTCCCGGTGTAGCCCATGATACGCGCGAGGCCCGCCGTTTCGATCACTGGGCCGATGTCGTTCAAAATGGCGCACCCGATCGCTGCGGGACGCGTGATGGCGAGCAACATGGTGATGATGCCGCCCCGCGAGGTGCCGAGCACAGCGACGTCGGACAAGCCGCGCAGCGTGAGAAACGCCTCGATGTCCTGAAGCTCGATGAGCGCCGAGTAATTCCGCCAGTCCTTGTCCCACTCGGACCGCCCGCGCCCGCGATAATCGAGGCAATAGACGGCGCGCGGGTGCGTCGGATGCGTGGACAGCGCTACGGCGAGGTCGTGAAAGTCGCGGCCGTTGCGGGTCAGCCCGGCGAGGCAAAGGAGCGGCCGCGCAGGCGCATCGTCGCTGCCGTATTTGCGGACATACAAAACGAGATCGTCATGGCTGCGGTAGAAGATGTCTTCCGTTTGGGGAACCGCTGCGCCAGTCGATCCGTATGTCGTCATTGTGCGTCGTCCCTCACCGCTGGTTCATCGTCTTCGCTGGTGCTGCCGCTCAGGTCCGCGATATGCGGAATACGCCCTGGCCGTCCGCGATGCAGATCTTCCACAAGCTGGAATTTTGCCTTTCCACTTTCAAGACGGCAACGATAAAGCTGCACGCTTTCCAGAATGCGCTGCACATAATTTCGCGTTTCGGTGAACGGGATGCGCTCAACCCAATCGACCGGATCGGCGTTGCGCGCGCGCGGATCGCCGAAATCCTTGATCCATTGCCTCACGCGGCCCGGACCGGCGTTGTAGGCGGCGAGCGTCAGCACATAGGAGCCATCGTAGCCGTCGTAGAGCTTGGCGAGGAAGGCGGAGCCGAGCGTCACGTTATAGGATGGGTCCGAAACAAGCCGCCCGAGGTCGTATTTCATGCTGTTCGACGACGCCACGAGCTTCGCCGTTTGCGGCATAAGCTGCATCAGGCCGCGCGCGCCGACACTGCTGACGGAGCCGGTGTTGAACTCGCTTTCCTGACGCGTCAGGGCGTTTAGCAGCGAAACCTCAAGCTTGTCGTTGTCGCCAAGCGTGTCGAACTTAGGAAGCAGGGTCGGGAAGGCGTAGGCCTCGACCGGATAACCGCGCAGAAGCGCGATCTTCGCGGCGCGGATCGCCAGATGTGGCGGCGCGATGCGCTCCAAAAGCTCCAGCATCAGAACGATCTGTTCCGGGTCGGTAAGCTGGCGGGCAAGGTCGAGCGATGACAGGACGAGCACCGACGTCATGTCGAGCTGCTTCGCGATGACGAGTGCCTTGAACGCGTCTTCCTTCACGAAAGCGGCGATAGCTTCCTTCGACGGCTTGAGAGGCGCGCGGAACTCGCAGGCAGGCTGCCGCTCCAGCGCTTGACGCGCAAGCGAACCGTAATAGGTATGCGCCCGGTCGGCGGCCTCCTTGAACAGGCGCTCGGCGTCCTTGCGCTTGTCGAGTTCGAGCCGCGTCCGGGCGAGCCAGAATGCGGCGCGTGCCTCGTCCCGAGAGAAGCCCTTGACCGCATAGGCTGCCTCGAAATGCTTCTCCGCGAGCTTCGTGTCCTTCAGGAAGCGCAGCGCGATCCAGCCGGACAGGAACTGCGCTTCCGACAGGTCTTCGGCGCCGAGCTGCCCATGCGTCGACGCGATGGCATAGGCCGTCCCCACGCGGTCGTCATTCAGCGCGCGGCGAACCTCTGTGCGGCGGAAATCCCACCATTTGTCCGGGTCGGCGAAGTCGGCTTTTTCGGGATCGACCGAGCGCAGGATGGACCACAGACGGTCGTCCTCCTTCGCCTTGCGCAGCGATTTCAGCCGCGCCAGCAGCGAGAGCGGACCGCGCGAAAGCTCCTTGCGAATATCGACGGCGTCCTCTTTCGCCTTGTCCTGAAGCGTAGGCTTGGCAGGCTTGTCATCCTTCGCGGCGGCGGCTTTATCGCCCGTCTTCGGATCGGTTGGCGCCGCTTCCGGCTTGGCGTTCGCGTCTGTTTTTGCCTCGGGCTTGGTCTCGGCCTTGTCGTCCGCTTTTGGCTCGGCTCCATCAGCCTTCTTGTCAGCGACCTTCGCTTCTTCCGTTTTCATCGCCGCGAGATGCAGACGCGATGACGCGGCGAGACGGGCGGTCCCGCCGAGCAGCGCTGCATGCTGCGTCGACGTTGCGGGCGCGGCTTCGCTCTGACGTTTTTTCTTCGTGCGGCCGGTCGACTTCCCCTTCCGGCCGCCGCGTCCGTGTATCGCCTTGCCGCCGGAGCGCTTCGCGCGCGCTCGCGCGGCGCCCTTGATGCCCTTGGCATCGCTCGCCGTCACCTTGGGGTCGTCCTTGGCTTGGGCGCGGGCATCGAGCATTGCCGTGCGCACGCGCCGGTCCTCATCGGTGAGAAGCGATCCGAAGCGCTGCTCGAAGCGGTCCTGCGCGGCGGGATCGAATGGGTAGCGGCTCCAGGCGTAGCGCACGAGGGTCACGCCGCGCTCGCGCTCGCCGGTGTCGATCAGCGCGCCACCGAGGGCAGAGGTGCCCGCGCCGGAGACCGGTTTGCGGTTCATGAAGAACTTCAGAACTGTGGCGGCGGGAGCGTTCGCGAGGAACAGGTTCTTTTCGATGGTCGGATCGACGGGCGGTTCCGGGAACAGTGGGTTCGCGGCGCGGAACGCCATCGTGTCGTCGAAGTCGGAGGCCGCGCGCACGCGCCGCCATTCGGCGAAGCTCCGTGCGGACGGGTCGGAAATCCTCTCGATCGCGTCGCGCGCGGCGGAGTCGTTGCCCTTCGCTGCGGCGGCAAGCACGTCCTTGATCGCGGCTGTGTCGCTATCGCTGAGCCGGTATGACAGCACCGGGTCGAGCGACGCAGTCATGTCCTCTTTCGGGAACGGCTTCGGAAATCTGAGATCGACGGCGGGTACGAGGGAGGTCTCGCCTTTCCGTGGCTCCATGGCTGGCGGCGATGCCGGCGTACCGTCGGAACGCACTGATGGCGACGTTTGCACCGCGACGGGCGTCGGCTTGAGGCTCAGGCCACGGTCCATCGCAGGCGTCGGCGCGGGCGTGGTTGCGGCGAATTTCGAGGGCTTTGTCTCCCCCGCCGATTGAGGTTTTGACGCAGTTGACGCGGAAACGGAAGGCTCTTTTTGCGAGGGCAGAAGGTAAGGTACGAAGCTCACCGCAAAAAAGCCAAGCGCCGAGCCGATGATGATCGCCTTCAGGAAGCGAAAGCGATCGGCGGGGGCGTTGGGTTTGGAGTCCAGCGTTGACATTTCCCTATTGAGTGACGGATTTTCGTTGGCAGCGGGTCCCATCAAACCTATGGTTTTGCCTCGTCAAGGATTTCACAAGGCTACCTGCATACGCTGTCATGATTGATGGTCGTTTAATCCGGCAATACAATGACAAGCTCGGCGACGGCTCAAGGAACTAATTCGGGGAAATGATACCCCGGTTAACGGGTCGTTAGGCTTTTCCGTAAAAATGACAGCATTCAGGTGAGGATGGGACGAGATGTTCAAGGGCTCTTTTACCGCGCTTATTACGCCGTTTGAAGGCGATGGCGTCGATTACGATGCCTTCGCGCGCCTTGTCGAATTTCAGATCCAGTCAGGCACACACGGCCTTGTTCCGGTCGGCACGACGGGCGAATCCCCCACACTGAGCCACGAAGAGCATGAGCGCGTCGTTGAGACGTGTATCGCTGCCGCGAAAGGCCGCGTGCCGGTAATCGCGGGCGCGGGCTCCAACAGCACGGCGGAAGCCGTCATGCTGTCGCGGCATGCGCAGAAGGCGGGCGCCGACGCCGTGCTCATCGTCACGCCATACTACAACAAGCCGACGCAGGAAGGGCTTTACCAGCACTTCAAGGCGGTCAACGACGCGATCGAGATCCCGATCATCATCTACAACATTCCGGGGCGCAGCGTGATCGACATGTCGGTCGCGACTATGGCGCGGCTGTTCGAACTGAAGAACATCGTTGGCGTGAAGGACGCGACCGCGTCGCCCGTGCGCGCAAGCCAGCAGCGCGCGGTGCTTGGGCCGGACTTCGTTCAGCTCTCGGGCGAGGACGGCACAGCGCTTGCCTTCAATGCGCATGGCGGCCATGGCTGCATTTCCGTCACGTCGAACATTGCGCCGAAGCTCTGCTCCGATTTCCAGAACGCCTGCATCGCGGGCGATTACGCGAAGGCGCTGGAACTGCACGACCTTCTGATGCCGCTGCATGATGCGCTGTTCGTCGAAACGAACCCGGTGCCGGTGAAGTATGCGGCGTCGCGGCTTGGCCTTTGCAAGCCGGATACGCGCCTCCCATTAACCCCGCTGTCCGAAGCCTCGAAGGCGCGCGTAGACGCCGCGCTCGATAAGGTCGGCCTGCTGCATAGCGAGGCCGCGTAAGCAATGGCAGCGCCCGCCGCGACATCCGTTCGCAAAGTCGTAGCCGAGAACAGGAAGGCCCGCTTCTCGTACTTCATTGACGACACCTTCGAGGTGGGTATCGCGCTCGGCGGTTCCGAGGTGAAGTCTTTGCGTCAGGGCAAGGCCAATATCGCCGAGTCCTACGCGACGGCGCAGGGCAGCGAAATCTTTCTGATCAACGCCTATATTCCCGAATATCTTCAGGCGAACCGCCTGAACCACGAGACGCGCCGCCCGCGCAAGCTCTTGCTCCACAAGCGAGAGGTGAACAAGCTCATGGGCGCGATCCACCGCGAAGGCATGACGCTCGTGCCGCTGCGGATCTACTTCAACGATCGCGGCCGCGCGAAGCTCGAACTCGCTCTCGCGCGAGGCAAGAAGCTCCACGACAAGCGCGAGACGGAAAAGAACCGCGACTGGGAACGCCAGAAGGGCCGCCTCATGCGTGATCGCGGCTGACGCACAGCGCGAGCGGAGCGCCGCGTTCCGCCCTTTCGTTTTCCCCGATCTACTTGGCAAAGACTTCCAAAATCGCTCGCCGCCATCCCGATCCGACGCACCGCGAGCGGTGAAAAACGCCGCGCGCGGAGAGGCGCGTTTCGTCGCATCGCTCCGTCTGCGCCGTTACCCCTTTGTCACAGACTGCCTTTTCTTGCGCGCCTGGCGGGTGCGTTGTCGCAGCGTTGGCGACGCGAAGCAGGCGTTGATCTCGTTTTTTATGTCAGCTCCACGCAAGGTTGTTCGGAAATGATTGCGCTAACATCTGTTTTTGACGAATCACCCCGTTAATCGCCCCTTGTGTGTGTATAAACATGCACGCGTGTGTATAGACCGACATACTATTGCACCTTTCTCACACGTTCTGAGCTTTCGTGCATTTCGTTTTGGCTAAATTGCGGAATTAACGAAATAGTAACCAGTTCAGTTGTTGTTAGGAGGGGTCCTATTCTGAAGCTCACCGGTATCGTCGCCGCGCCGCATCAGCCAAACGCAACACACGGGGAATTGCTATGACTCAGATTAACACCCGGACGATCGTCGTCCTGTTGGCGTGTTTTGTGGCGTTAGTAGTGCTTGTTAAGTCCCAGCACGGCCGCGTTTCCGCCGCCGTCATTCCGCAAGCTTCCGTCGTCAAGACGGCAGCCGCCGAAGCGCCCAAGGCCGTCCAGGCAGTGGCCTACAGGGTTGCTTCCGGCATTCAGGTCATTCCTGCCGAGAAGTGCAATATCGCCCTCAAGAGCGGCGGCGCTTTCGCCGTTCTCGCCGAGCCAGTCGCCTGCAACGGCGTCGCCATCGAATCCGTGAAGATCAACGTCGCCGAGAAGCCCTGCGCGGCCGCGGGCAAGTCGGACTTCCGTACGCTCAGCCACTCCACGGTTCTCAACGGCAAGTTCGGCGTCTACGTCGAGAACAAGCCTCAGGCGCGCTGCTTTGAAGTCGCCGAGATCACGGGCAAGTATCTTTGAGATCACGGGCAAGTATCTTTGATACAGCCCCTAACGAAGATGCGGGAGGCGGAAGCGCCGCCTCATCCGCGAAAAGAACCAAAAGGCGGCCACCTCGGCCGCCTTTTTGCATTTGATCCGCTTCCGGAATTCTCATCGGGGGGCATGCGCTCTTGCGCCGCCTCCTCACATCGAGATCGACCCTTCGCGGAAGCTGGTCCGGTCGAGCCACACATTGACCAGCACCGGCTTTCCGGCTTTCGCAGCAGCACGCGCACGCCGAAGCGCTTCGGGCACCTCCGCATTCGTCTTCACCAGAATACCCTCCGCGCCGAAGCCCGCCGCAACCTCGTGATAGGCCGTGCGCGCCAGCACGGTGCCAACGTCGTCGCCCAGCACCTTCTCCTGCTCGCGCGCGATCTGCGTCCAGCCTGCATCGTTGCCGACGACCGCGATCACCGGAATGCCATGCCGCACGAAGGTGTCGAATTCCGCGAGGCTGTAGCCGCAAGCACCGTCGCCGAACAGCACCCAGATTTCCGCGTCCGGCCGCGCCAGCGCCGCTCCGAGCGCGAAGCCCGCACCGACGCCGAGCGTGCCGAATGCGCCGGGATCGAGCCATGTCAACGGCCCACGAGGGCGCACGATGTACGATGCCGTCGCGACAAAATCGCCACCATCCGCCACGAAAATCGCGTTGTCGCCCGCTTCCCGGTCGAGCGCGCGAAAGAAGGCGACGGGGTTCACATGCGGGCCTTCGCTTGCCGCTTGCGCGTCGATATCGGCTTCGCGGGCTGCATCGCGAGCACGAAGCGACGCGAGCCAGTCGTCGCGGTGAATGCGGCCCCTCTCGGCGAGCGCGCGCAGGAACAGCGCCGCGTCTCCGATTGCTTCGATAGTGGCGCGGCGATTGAGGCGCGCATCCTTGCGGCTGCGGTTGGCCGCGATCAGCGTGGCCGTGTTGCGGATCTGCTTGCCATAGTCGAGCCGGAAATCGCACGGCACGCCCGCGAGGATCACGCAGTCGGATTCCTTCAGCGCGTTGCGCCGCTGATGTCGCAACTGGAGCGGATGATCGCGGCCCAAGAGCCCGCGCGCCATGCCCGACAGGTAGACCGGGATGCCGAGCCGTGTGATCGCTTCGGCCAGCGCCGCCGCGTCCGTGCCCGTCGCGAGTGCCTGACTGCCGATGATGGCGAGCGGCCGTTCCGCTTTCGAGAGCGCTGCCGCCGCTGCATTCACGCTCGACGACGCCGGGGTGGGAATGCGGATCTTTCGCGGGCGTGGAGTAGCGGTCGTTTTCGCGCCGCCGAACATTTTTTCCAAATGCCGGTTGAGATAAAACCGCAGCGCCCGCGCGCCGAGAGACTGCCCCCTGCCGCCCGCCTCCGCGTACCACTGGCGCACGAGCGCTTCGGGATACAGCAGGTCGATGGGGCATTCGATGAACGCCGGTCCCTGCACACCCTCGCGTGCCACGGCGAACGCGTCCTCCAACGCCGGGCCGATGTCGCGCACGCGGCGGACCTGCTTCACGGTCTTTACATGAGGCGCGACGACGGGGCGCTGGTCGATGTCCTGCAGCGCGCCGCGCCCTTGCAGCATGGTCGGTGCCGCGCCGCCGAACAGGATCAGCGGCGATTGTGCAAGCTGCGCGTTCTTGAGCGGTGTGACGATGTTGGTAAGGCCGGGGCCTGCGGTCACGGCGGCGACGCCGGGCACGCCCGACAGCCGAGCCATGGCGTCGGCAGCGAAAGCGGCCGTGGCTTCGTGGCGCGTGTCGACGATGCGAATGCCCGCATCCTTCGCGCTAATGAGGATCGGCGAGATATGCCCGCCGCACAGCGTGAAGATCGCCGTCGCGCCCTGCGCCTTCAGCGATGCCGCGATTACGTCGCCAGCATGCCGCGCCGAGTTCGCCGGCACCTCACCCTGTGCATCGCCTCTGCTCGCGGCGACGCGGTCGCGCGTGTCCCCCTTTTCCAGCGCTACGGCCATCGATTCCTCCCCTTACCCGGCGCGTCTTGGCGCGCAGCCGTGGCGAGGGGCAGTCTATACCCGGAAGGTGGTGCGCTCTACGAGCCTATGGTCGGGGATTACGCCAGTGGTCCGATTTCCGGCATTTGCTTACCTTTGCAGCACGCTCGCGAGCAAATGCCGGAATCACAAGCACCACTAGCAACTCTATGATTCTCGTGGAGCTTCTGAATTTGATCAAATGTCAAATTCGCTCCACTAGCGCGGTGACGATCCATGCGTTGCCTTCGATGAACACGCCGCCGTCCTCGGCGCGCTCCGCGAACGCCGCGCGCACGGCCTCCCGCGCCTGCTCGCGCACGTCGCCCTGCAATTCGGCCAGCACGCGCGAGAATGGCCCGGTTTCGAAGGCCTGCTCCACGGCGTCCTCGATGGCCCCGTCGCGCGTTTCGCCGACGCCGTAGAGCATCCGGCAGCCGAACGGTTCGAGCGCGATGTGCGAAAATCCGGCGGCCGACAGAATGGACGTCACGCGCGCTGGATCGCCGAAGGAGAATGGACCCGGCGCATTCGGCTCGGCGGGCGGCGCGGGCGGTATGAGCCCCTTCACCGCGCGGGCGGGCAGGCTCACCAGCTCATTTTCGGCCGCCGGACGCCAGCACACAAAGCACAGCCGCCCGCCCGCCTTCATCGCGTTATGCAGGTTGGCGAATGCGGCGACCGGGTCGGCAAAGAACATCACGCCGAAGCGCGAGAAAAGAAGATCGAACTGCGCGCGTGGCAGGGCATGTGTTGCGGCGTCGGCCAGTTCAAAGCGGACCGCCAGGCCGGGCGCGGCCGTCGCGGCACGCTTGCGCGCAAGCCTCAGCATCGGTTCGGAGATGTCCACACCGAGCACGCCGCCGCTTGCGCCGACCTTCTCCGCGAGTTGGAATGTCGTCGTCCCCGCGCCGCAGCCCACATCGAGCACGGTTTCGCCCGGCTTCGGCGCGGCCTTATCAAGCGCGGCGCGGCCAAGCGGCGCAAGCATGCGGTCGATGCGCTCGTGGTTGACCACCCAGATTTCGCCCTTGCGCCCGTTCCATTCCGCGCCTCGACCGTTTTCCGCCATGGCCGGTTCTCCTTTTTTCGCTCTGATGCATAAAAGCGCCGAGCTTGACAATATCAAGAACGAAGCGATTTCTTTGACGGTGCCCACTTTGCGTTTTTATTATTGTCTGGAGAGAGCCGATGAATTTCCGTGTCAAAACGATTGCCTTGCTTGCTTCGCTTGCCCTGACTTCAACCGCCTCCGCCGCCCGGCCCGAATGCGATATCGCATCGGACCTCTACAATCAGGCGGTCGAAGACGTCGCCGAGAAGATGGGCGCCTACAGGCAATGCCTTGCGGAAAGCGAGGGTGCCGACAATTGTTCGACGGAGTTCAAGCGGCTCAGGTCTGCTCAGGACAACCTCGAATCCGCTGTTGGCGACGTGCAGAACGATTGTTACTGAGTCATAGGCAAGGCTGCGGCGGTATTCGCGCCCGCCGCACGTTGGCGCGAAAGAGACAGGGAGCAGCATTTGACCGAGCCTGCCAGGCCGATCACAATATATGTCGACGCCGACGCATGCCCGGTGAAGGCGGAGGTTTACCGCGTGGCCGAGCGGTGCGCGCTCAAGGTCTATGTGGTGAGCAACAGCGCGATCCAGATTCCGAAATCGCCTCTGATTGAGCGCGTGCTCGTCGGCAGCAATGCCGATGCGGCCGACGATTGGATCGCAGAGCGCGTATCCCGGGGCGCCATAGTCATTACCGCAGATGTGCCGCTCGCGCATCGCTGCGTGAGGGCAGGTGCGGATGTCATCTCGCCGACCGGCCGCGCGCTGACGGATGCCTCGATCGGGATGGCGCTCGCCACACGCGATCTCATGGCCGATCTTCGATCTGCGGGGCAAGTCACCGGCGGGCCGAAACCATTTCAACCGCGCGACCGAGCCAATTTTCTGTCGGCGCTCGATCTTGCGGTTGTCCGTCTGAAGCGCGACGGCTTCGGCGGCGTGACGGGGATCGCCTGAGCGGTTCCCCGTCTTTTGCCCAGCCGATTTAGGCCTTGCGCGCGTCCGCCGCAGTCTGCGGCGGTTTCCTGCCGCGTGCGCCCGGCATCTTGCGGCTTCTTTTCATTGCGCCCGACCGAGGTGAATCCGCGTAGCTTGCGCGCGGCTCGGGTCGCCCGTTCATCGGCACAATCGTGATCGTGTCGTCGCGCCGTCCCGTTTGGGCAAGGGCGCGGGTGAAGTCGGGCGCGGCGCGCGCGCTTACCTCGAACATGCTTTCGCCCTCAAGAATCTGGATAGCGCCGATCTCCCGGCTTGTGACATCGCCGGCCTTGCAGATGAGGGGCAATATCCAGCGCGGCTCGGCGCGCTGCTTCCGTCCAACCGAAACCCGAAACCAGACGCCGCCCTCGAAATCGCCGCGCGGGGCCTCGACTTCGCTGGCGTCGCGTCCGCTGTCCACGAACTCTTCCGGTGTCGGGCGACGCGTCTGATTCTGGCGGAAGAACGCCGCCGCGATTTGCTCGGGGCTTTTTGTGGCGAGCAGATCGCGCGCGAAATCAGCTTCTTCGTCGGTGAGGGGGCCTTCCAGCGAAGGGTCGTTCATGAGTCGTTCGCGGTCGCGCTGGATGATCGTCTCGGCGCTCGGAACCGGCATCCACGACACCTTCACCTTCGCGGCCTGCAGCAGCTTGTCGACGGTCCGGCGCTTGCTGTGCGGCGTGATGAGAACGCTGACGCCGCTTCGGCCAGCGCGCCCGGTTCGCCCGCTACGATGCAGAAGCGCCTCGCCGTCCTTCGGCAAATCGGCGTGAATGACAAGGTCGAGGCTTGGCAGATCGATGCCGCGTGAGGCCACGTCTGTCGCGACACACACCTGCGCCCGGCCGTCGCGCATCGCCTGAAGCCCGCGCGTGCGCTCGGTCTGGCTCAGTTCGCCCGAGAGCGCCACGACGCCGAACCCGCGATTGCCGAGGCGGCTCGCAAGATGCTTCACGCCCTCGCGCGTGGTGCAGAAGACGAACGCGCTGCTCGCCTCGAAGAAGCGCAAGACATTGATGACGGCATTTTCCCGTTCGCCCGATGCAACGGCCACCGCGCGATAATCGATGTTGGCGTGTTGCGTCGCGCCGGTATTGGCGGAAATCCTGATCGCGTTTTTCTGAAAGCGCCGGGCGAGGGTTTCAATCGGTTTCGCCACCGTCGCCGAAAACATAAGTGTGCGCCGCTCCGGCGGGGCCGCCTTGAGAATGAACTCCAGGTCTTCCCGGAAGCCCAGATCGAGCATTTCGTCGGCTTCATCGAGAACCATGGCGCGCACGGACGCCATGTCGAGCGAGCCGCGCGTGATGTGATCGCGAAGGCGTCCCGGCGTGCCGACGACGATATGCGCGCCGCCCGCGAGCGACCGGCGTTCCTGCCGCATGTCCATGCCGCCGACGCATGACGCTATTCTCGCGCCTGCGGGTGCGTACAGCCATTCGAGTTCGAGGCGCACTTGCAACGCCAGCTCGCGCGTGGGTGCAACGAGGACGGCGAGCGGCTCGGAGCTGGCCGGGAAGCGATCTTCCCCGCGCAGCAAGGTCGACGCCATGGCGAGACCGAAAGCGACGGTCTTCCCGGAGCCAGTCTGCGCGGAAACGAGAAGGTCGGATTCGCCGACACCTTCTTCGAGCACGGCGCGCTGCACGTCGGTCAGCGTCGTATACCCTTGTTTGGCAAGCGCCTCCGCGAACAAGGGAGGCACTCCATCAATAGTCATCATGTGAAGCGCTTTCGGTTCTCAATTCAGGGCGGCGGAGGATATGTCGTCAATCCTTAGCGGCAATTGGGGGCAGGCAGCTAAAGCTTTCGACAGCCTTATAAACGGCTGAGGCAGCTTTTTGACCGCGAAGCATGTTTGTGAGGGTAGCGTAAAATGGCAGCTTTGCGAAGTTTACGCAACTTCCACGGCTTGTGATCGCGAGCGGCATCCGCAAAGCAGAGTTTTGGGGGCTTGGGCCCGAAAGGGGCGGAACAAACTCCAACGCCTGTGAGGCTCAGGCTTAAGCCTGTCACGCAGCCTCCAAAGAGCGCCTATAGGGGGGCGGCATCGAAAGCGTCGCTCCCGTTTGAGACCATCAATTGCTTAAGAGCCACCGAGGATCGCAGAAGCCAGAGGCCGAAGATGCGGCCGTGGGATACGGGGGGGGTAGCTACGACTATATCGCCTGGCGCGGTTCGCTCACCTGTGCCATCAGCTGATTGAACAGCAGCGTCTTGTCCAGAATGGGAATGAGCCCGATCTCCGCAAAATACATCTCCCGCGCGAAATGTATTTTGCGGCTCTTGAAATGCGGCGGCACTTCGGCTCGGCCCATTTCCGGCAATGTCAGCACGTCGCCGATTTTATCCACGAGCAGAGCGATGCATTCGTTGCGAACTTCCAGCGCAATCGCGTATTTTTCAGTTCGCCCTGCTTTCGGCTGAAGACCCAACCACTCGCGCAGGTTCACCGTGACCACAATGCGCCCGCGCAAGTTTGTCAGGCCGATGAAACCGCCTCGTACCGATGGCACGGGAGTGACTTCGCCGAGGCTGAATATCGTTGGCGCATCGGCGACGCTTATGCCGTAAACTTGGTTTGCGACAAAAACGGTGAAAAAATCCGCCCTTATGTGAGCCGAAGCGGCGG
>NZ_JFZJ01000049.1 GCF_000636015.1 Rhodomicrobium udaipurense JA643 | reverse complement strand
TCATGCAGCCTGCGGCCAGATCGGAGCGACGCCAATCCTCGTCGAACGCGGCGGCTTTCCACGCGAGCACCTCAGACAGCGCTCATATGCGTTCACTCGAACACGGGGCGATCCGCCGCCTTCATCGTGCCGCTTCGCCCGGACAACCTTGCTCGGATGAGCGGCGGCCACTCGATTCTCGATGCTAGGCGCGCGATGTTGAGGAATGTCTGCGCGAATGCCAGCGATTTTAACGAATGCCGGATGCCTGAGCGCCGCCCTGCGAAGGCTCTATCGTGGCTGCCCTCGCCGACAGTCGGCTCGCCAATCTCGCCGCCGATCACGCCTTCCAGTGGCGACGCCCGTCCAGCGGACGCGGTACGCCCGGTTGCCCCAGTGGACATTCTAGCGCCTCGCGGTCCCATCTGGCGGTTGTCGCCGCCGCTTCGTAGCTGCTCTGGAGAAAGACGAGAAGCGTCGAATCCGGGTCGGCCGCTGTCCTTACAGCGTCGTACGGGAGCAGAAACTCGCCAAGCGCATCGCTGAAAAACGCCGCGTCCGGCTCGACCGGCTGGTGCTTGAAGTCGTCCGGCGTCGGGTAGGCGTACGAGTAAAAGGCGGGGTAATCGATGCCGTTGCCGCCGGGCCAGAAGCCCGCACTCGACACTTCGTGCGAATAGGCTTCGCGGGTCACGTCGTCGGAGACGCCCGGCATGCCTCCCGGATGCAGCGGTGCGCGTCGCCCGGAAAAGCGCGTCACCGCGAGGTCGAAACTGCCCCAGAAGAAATGCACGGGGCTGCACTTGCCGATGAAACCGGTGCGGAACAGCTTGAACACGCGGTCCGCCTGGACAAGCGCGCGCCAGAAGCGGTGGGCGGCGTCGCGGTCGTAGGCGCGATGGATGCGGTCGTCGCGGAAGGGAATGGCGTTCGGAATTTCGGATGGGATCTCGTAGATGTTCACCGCGATATTGAGCCTGCCCAGCGTTTCCATCAGCCGCGCCTGAAAATCGGCGACCGTTTGCGGTTCGAGTTTCAGCTCGCGGCGGCTGCCCTCGCTCGTCGCGATGGTGAGGACGTGGTCCTGAAAGTCGAAGGCGATGTCGAAGGTTCGCGCGCCATAGGGAATCGGGGAGGTGTCGAGGCCGCGCGACGTCACGTAAAGCGGCACCTGCCACGAATGGTTCAGCCAAGGCGTGAGCGCGAGTCGCACCTTGCCGACGATCTGCATCCACAGTTGCAGCGTGGCGGCGGTGTCCTTCCATTCGGGGTAGGGAATGTCGGGCCAGTCGCGCGATATCGATGCCGAGGGCGAATCCATGCGTTTCTCCGGGCGCGCTTTCCGAGCCGTCGCGGCCCGGCCGGAAGCGCCAGATTCGAAGTTGCGTTTCGAGGCGCGAACCAGATGCGGGTCACTGTTCGCGCTGGCCGCGCAGAGTCATACAAACGAGACGCGATCTTGTGCCCGCAGCGATTCAAAAAGGGTGGCGAAGGCGATCCGGCGTCACCAGCGGCGGGGCAGACGGACGCGCGCGCGGAGATCGAGGTCTGGACGCTCAAGACCGGAAACGGATGGCAATGTCGAAAACGAAAAACGCCGGGCGAGTGCCCGGCGGTTCAATTTGATAAGCCTTCCCGGCTACCAACAAGCTTAGTAGGCCGAGGCAATCGCCTCCACGCCGTCCTTGCGGTAGATGTCGCGGCGGAACTGCACGGTTCCATCTGGTGTAGACCAGGCCGTAATATAGGTCCAGTACAGCGGAACGCGCTTCTTGAGCCGCACGAACAAACGCTCGCCCGACTGCTTCATGCGAAGCACCTGCTGCACCGACCAGCCGTTGTCTTCGAGCAGCCAAGCCACGAGTTGGTGAATGTTCTGCACGCGGATGCAGCCCGAACTGTCGGCGCGGAAGCTCTTCTGGAATACGCTCTGGCCGGGCGTGTCGTGCATGTAGACGCCCTGCGGGCTTGCGAAGTTGATCTTCGCGAAACCAAGCGGGTTCTCGTCGCCGGGCGCTTGCACATAGAAGTAGCGGAGCGGCGCGTCCGACGACCAGTCGATCTGCGACGCGTCGAGCTTTCTGCCCTTCTGATAGTCTTCGTGGGTTGCATACGCGTCGATCTTGTACTTCGCGAGCACATCCTGACCGCCACGGCCCTTCGGCACGAGGTCGTATTTCAACACGGTGGGCGGTACCACCCATTCCTTGTTGAAGTTGATTTCTTCGATTGCCGAGTTCAACAGCGGTGACGGCCGGTCCGGTTTGCCCACCACGCCCGCGTGGCGGGAAATCACCTGATTGTTGTTCACAGCCTCGATCTGCGCCGCCGGAATATTCACGATCACATATTTGCCGGCGGGCGTACCCGGCACGAGGCTTTGGAGCCGCGCGAGGTTGGTGCGAAGCTGGCGCAGCCGCGCGCTGGCGGGGACGTTAAGCGCCTCGATCGTCGTCTGGTCGAGGAAACCCGTTGGCGGAATGCCGTGACGCTCCTGCGCCCGCTTCACCGCCTGCTCGACATAGGAGTCGAACACCTCCGGATAGCCGCCATAGGCCTGAAGATCGCCCGTGACCTGCAAGCGTGTGCGGAGCTGGACGACAGCCGGATGGCTCATCCCTGTGCGAAGTTCGATTGGCGGAAGTTGCGGCCAGCCGCCACGCGCGACGATCTCGGCATATTGCTTGATCGCGGTCTTCGTGGTGGCGATATTTTCCTTGGCGAGGGTCGGGAAGCCGCGCTCGGGCTGCGTCTCCCACTCACGCTGAAAAGCGCGGTCTCGCATCGGCTGTTCCCAAGAATCGTCGGACTGGTCAAAGCCGAGCCAATCGTCGATCGAGCTTCCCCTGCGCTGAGCGTCCGCTCCGAAAGACCCAACGACAACCATGAAGGCGGCCGCAACGAAAGCAGCCATGACCCTCGGTTTCATCATCCCCATCCCGTCTCCAGCACTCAATTTGAAAGCAAACGCAACGCGATTTGCCGGTAGTAACCTTAATGCGCTACGTGCCACCGAATTATGTCTATAACGGGGTTATTTTCCCGTGGCGCCGAGGTCAACGGGAAAAGCCCCGATCCGCATGCCCAGCGCGGGACGCTGACCCTCGCAATTAGCGCGGCGGCAGCGGAAATCGCAATGGGCGGATGGCGGTAGAGTCAGGCTCCGGGGATTTTCTGCCACGGGTTGTGTCGGATAAGTGTCTTCGATCTGCCTCGGAGGCTCGCCCGAAACGCTCAAAGCTGGTAGCGGATCTGATCGCCCCAGAAACGCTCGAGCTTCACCGAAATCTGGTTGAAGTGCTTGAGGTCCGGCACCGAAACGCCGCCGACCTTTTCGAGCATGTTCAATTGCCGTTCTAGCAGGCGGTTCACCATTTCGGAGATGGCCTTGCCCTTGTCCGTCAGCTTCACCCGCACGGAGCGCTTGTCCGTGCGGGAGCGCTGATGATGGATGTAGCCGCTCTCGACGAGCTTCTTGAGGTTGTAAGACACGTTCGAGCCGAGATAGAGGCCACGCGTCTTGAGTTCGCCTGCGGTGAGTTCAACGTCGCCGATGTTGAACAGGAGAAGCGCTTGCACGCTGTTGACGTCGGTCCGGCCGACGCGCTCGAACTCGTCCTTGATGAGGTCGAGGAGAAGACGGTGCAGCCGCTCGATCATGCGCAGCGTCACCAGATAATTGGATTTCAACGACTGGTCGTCCGGCTGGACGCGTACGAAATCGGCGATCATTGCCAACCATCCTGAGTTGTATAGGAGCCTCTTACGCAACCTAGAGGCGATCGGTAAAAATCACCTTAATTGTAGCAACTTTTACGAGAAATATTGCAAGCCAATGCAATCAGAAGGGTATGCAACCGGTTTATATGCCAGATAGAATTTTCGTCGATTAGAGAATAATTTATTGCGCGACGGCGGTTCCGGCTCTCCGTGCGAACGAAACTATCGAAGCGGGAGCAAAAACGCGCCAAGGTGAGCGGAGGTGGACGGACAGCGCGATGCCATCTGTCAATGCGCTGGATTGCACGCCGTGATGGGCGGCTATCGCCCGAGTGGCCGCCTAAGTGGCACCCGACACACTAGCGAACGATTCGGCGATAACCGCGGCGCAGCCTCAATGCGGCGCCGGAGCGGCGGCACGCGCCCGGCTTCTCTTGGGCGCGTCGGTCTTCACCGTAGCCGCTTTCACGGCTGCGGGCTTCGCATCCTTGGCGGCGACGGCCTTTGAAGCTTTGGGCGCTTTCCTTGCGATGGCGGCGTCGGCCTTCGCGGCTGCTGCGTCGGCCTTCGCCTCAGCCTGTTTTTTCTGCTCGGCGGCCTCTTCCGCTTCCTTCGCCAGCCGCAACGCGCGGAGCTTCGCCATTTTTTCGGCGCGCAGCCGGGCCGCAGCCTCGATATCATGTCTGACGGCCTGATCGCGCTTCTGAAGAGCAGCGAAGCGATCGGCGGCTTTCGTTTTCGTGGATGAGGCCATAGGGATGTCCTTGTTCTTGCTCACTCGGTGCAAAACGCAAATGGTCGGCCCTGATCGCGGATTAGACCGCTCGCTGTGATCCAGAACGCTCCGCGTGCGACAGGCGGCGCGTTGGCGGCACGCGCATCATGCCGATCCAGGCGGCAGACCCGACATCGGCTGCCGCTTCTTAACGATTTTGATGATTTGGTGTCTCGGCGCCCTATTCGCAAGCGGCGGGGGTTGTGTAAATTCGCAGATGCACTAACGATGCGCGTATCGAGTTCGGTTCGTAGCGAAGAAACCATGGACGCCGCGGCGTGTTTCGCTGTCACCTTCACTGGGAGTTAACCAACTTTATTTCATGACGAAACGCATCGAAGACTACGCATTGCTTGGCGATTGCGAAAGCGCGGCGCTGATCGGTTTCGACGGGACCATCGAATGGCTGTGCTGGCCGAGGTTCGACTCCGGCGCGGTGTTCGCGTCGCTCCTGGGCGACGACGATAATGGGTGCTGGCGTCTCGCCGCCAAGGATGAAAAATCGCGACGGCGCGCCTACCGCGAGGGGACGCTCATTCTCGACACCGTCATCGAAACAGCGACCGGCAGCGCCCGCGTCATCGATTTCATGCCGCTCGGCCCCGGCAATACGCGCCGCCTCGTGCGCATCGTGGAAGGCCTCACCGGTGAGGTCGCCATGGAAACCGGGTTCCTGCTGCGCTTCGACTACGGGCTCATAGTGCCGTGGATCACGCGCGTCGACGGCGACGGTTTCGAAGCCATCGCCGGACCCGACAAGGCGGTGCTGACTTCGGGTGCGCCCATCGAGGCCGAAGGAGGGCGGCTGTTCGGCTCGTTCACCGTCAAGGCGGGCGACAAGGTGCCGTTCGTCCTCGCGCACGGGGCATCGTATCAGCCCGTTCCGCCGACAATCGATCCCTTCAAGGCGCTCGACCAAACCGAAACCGCCTAGCGCGAGTGGACCGGCCAGTGCACCTATGACGGCCCGCACGCCGAGATCGTTCGCCGCTCGCTGATCGCGCTCAAGGGCCTGACCTACCAGCCCACAGGCGCAATCGTCGCCGCGCCGACGACGTCCCTGCCCGAAGCTATCGGCGGCGAACGCAACTGGGACTACCGCTTCTGCTGGCTGCGCGACGCGACCTTCACGCTGCTCGCGCTGATGAATACCGGCTTCCGCTTCGAGGCCGAGGAATGGCGCACATGGCTGATGCGTGCGGTGGCGGGCAGCGCCCAACAGGTGCAGATCGTGTACGGCATCGCGGGCGAGCGCCATCTCGTGGAGAGCACCATTCCGTGGCTGCCGGGCTTCCGGAATTCGCGGCCCGTGCGCATAGGCAACGCGGCGGCCGGGCAGTTGCAGCTCGATATTTTCGGCGAGGTGATGGACGCGCTATATCAATCGAGCAAATGCGGGCTCGAACCGACGCGCGAAGCGTGGCACCTGCAACGCAACCTTGTTGAATATCTGGAGCGGATCTGGCGTTTGCCCGACGAAGGATTGTGGGAGGTGCGCGGCGGCGCGCGCCATTTCGTGCATTCCAAAGTGATGGCGTGGGTTGCGTTTGACCGTGCGGTCAAGTCGGTGGAACGCTTCGGCGTGGAAGGGCCGGTGGAGCGTTGGCGCGTTGCGCGCGATGAAATCCACGCACAGGTCTGCGCGGAGGGGTATGACGGGACGGTGGGCGCGTTCGTGCAGAGCTATGGGTCTACGGCGCTGGATGCGAGCGCGCTTCTCATTCCGATTGTCGGCTTCTTGCCGCCATGCGATCCGCGCGTGCAGTCCACGGTCCGCGCAATCGGCGACCACCTGCGCAGTGGCCGCCTGATCCGCCGATACGATACAAAGCACACCGATGACGGGCTCGACGGCGGCGAGGGCGCGTTTCTGGCCTGCTCGTTCTGGTATGCGGACAACCTCGTGCTTCAGGGACACCTCGACGAGGCCGAGGATTATTTCGATTACCTCGTCACGCTTGGCAATGATGTCGGGCTGTTCGCCGAGGAATATGATGAGGCGCGTGGGCGGATGCTCGGCAATTTTCCGCAAGCCTTCTCGCATGTTGCGCTCGTAAACACGGCCTGCAACCTCGCCGCGGCGCGGAAGCCCTTCGAGGAGCGTGCCGGCGCGACGCTCCGGGACGCCGCCTGATGGAGCCATGCCGAAAGCGCGCCGGAAGCCTCAACCGGCAAGTTGACTTTCGCTTCAAAACGCCGGATATAAACCGCTTAGCGTTTGATACGTGAAATCCGCGCGACCTAAGGCCCCCTCTCATTCGAGAAACCAAGTCCGCCGACCTTGACATTCAAGTGACGCGGCGCCGATCGGTGCGCTTACAACGATAGGGAAACCATGGTCTACGCCGTTATTCGCACGGGCGGAAAGCAATACAAGGTTGCGCCGCAGGACGTGTTGCAGATCGAAAAAATCGAAGGGGCCGCGGGCGACTCGGTGAACTTCGCGGAAGTGCTGGCGCTCGGCGGCGGCGAAGGCGAGCCGAAGTTCGGCGTGCCGCTCGTCAGTGGCGCGGCGGTCTCCGCAGAGATCGTCGAGCAGGGCAAGGGCCCGAAGGTCATCATCTTCAAGAAGCGCCGTCGCCAGAATTCGCGCCGCCGCAACGGCCATCGTCAGTTTCTGACGACTGTGCGGATTGTCGACATCCTGACGGACGGCAAGGCCGCTCCCGTGAAGGCCGTCGTTGAGGCTCCGAAGGCCGAAGCCGCACCTGCGGAACAAGCTCCGAAGAAGGCCGCGAAGGCGAAAGCCGCTCCGGCGGAAGGCGGCGAGGAGGCTCCGAAGAAGCCCCGCGCCAAGAAAGCGGACAAGGCCGAGTAATCGCGGCGCAGATATAGAGGCACAGGACAATGGCACATAAAAAAGCAGGCGGTTCGTCCCGTAACGGCCGCGACTCCGAAGGCCGGCGCCTCGGCGTCAAGAAGTTCGGCGGCGAGAAGGTCATCTCGGGCAACATCATCCTTCGCCAGCGCGGCACGGAGTGGCATCCGGGCGATGGCGTCGGCCTCGGCAAGGACCACACGATCTTCGCGATCCGCGAGGGCGTGGTCGAGTTCAAGGCCAAGCGTAACGGCCGGACCTTCGTGTCCGTGATCGACGCGGGCGAATAAGGAAGCGCGCGGCGCGGATCGCGGCGAAAGCTGCGGTGCCGCCGTTTGTGCTTCGAGTGCGGCAAGCGAAGCCACGGGTTTCGCGCGCTACTCGGAGCAGGCTTCACGCAAAAAGTTTCGCGGCTGGCGGCTCGTTTCGCCCGCCGCACATTGCTCGGCTACGGCCGAGTGGCGCGTTTGGAGTGCAGCGTTTCCGTTGCGCGACAATTAGAGATCTGGCGCCGCCGTGGCGCTTCCCGCTCCGGCGAGCATGCCGCATTGTGAGGGGCGGTCGACATGAGCAATCGGTTACCGTTGGTCCGGACTGCGGGCGAACTGCGCAAGACCGTTCAGGGTTGGCGCAAGCACGGCGAGAAGGTAGCGCTCGTACCCACCATGGGCGCGTTGCACGATGGACACCTGTCTCTCATCAAACTCGCGAAGAAGTACGCGGATCGCGTGGTGGTCTCCGTCTTCGTCAATCCCACGCAATTCGCGCCTCATGAAGACTACAACTCCTATCCGCGCACCGAAGAGCAGGACTGGCACAAGCTAGCCGCTGGCGGTGCGGACGCGATGTATGCGCCCAATGTGCACGAAGTCTATCCGGGCGACTTCGCCACGCGCGTTGAGGTGGCGGGCGTTACGCAGACGCTCGAAGGCATCTCGCGGCCGCATTTCTTCTCCGGCGTGACGACCATCGTCGCGAAGCTCTTCCTGCAATGCCTGCCGGACGTGGCTTTGTTCGGCGAGAAGGACTACCAGCAGCTTCTCGTCATCAAGCGCATGGTCAAGGATCTGAACTTCCCCATCGTCATCGTGCCCGGCCCGATTTTGCGCGAGCCGGACGGCCTCGCGATGTCGTCGCGCAACGTCTATCTCGATGCACGCGAGCGCGGGCTCGCTCCGCAGCTTCATGCCGTCATCAAGGATATGGCGTTCGATCTCGTGGCCGAGCGCGAGGTTGAGGAGACGCTGGCGCAGGGCGTCGCGCGGCTCGAAAGCGCCGGTTTCCGTGTGGACTATCTCGAAATACGCGATGCCGAGACGCTGCTCCCGCTCGAAGGGATCGTGCGCCAGCCCGCGCGCGTGCTCGCCGCCGTCTATCTCGGCCGCGTGCGTCTCATCGACAACGTAGCCGTCCTGCCCGAATAACCCGGCCGCCGAAGCGGTTGCCTTATACGCGAGCGGCGCTCCTGCCTTGGAAGAGCGAAGCTGGCGGGCGTGGGAAGACCCGCCAGCCCTCGCACGCCCTCAATGGGCGCGGAGCCGTTTTCGCGTCATCAATGTCGACGGCCGATCTCCCGCGAGCCGGTATGCCGCTTCGCCTGAAACCGCTTCAACTGCCTGATGACGCGCTATCCGCCGATCAGTCCCTCGTCATGTCCAGTGCAGCGAATTGCCAGAACTGACAGGGGTCAAACTGTGCCTCACAGCTTGTAGTTCAAGCCGATGCGGACGAGATCGAGATCGCTTTCCAGTTTGTAATTCTGCGTCGCGCTATAGTTGCCCGGAAAGCCGGTGGCGCCGGTCAGGTCTTCGAAGCCGGCGTGCAAATATTCGGCCTTCACCGAAAGGCGCTCGGTCAGGAAGTGTTCCACGCCGCCGCCGACCACCCAGCCCGACCGCCAGTCCGTGCCGAACGAACTTTCGTTCGTGTTGTTGCCGGAAATCGTCTCGTTGGTGTGAAGCGCCGCGTAACCCGCTGTGCCGTAGATAAGCGTGCGACCGAGCGTGTAGCCAAGGCGCCCGCGCAACGTAAACAGGCCGTCCCAGCCGCCCGTCCAGTAATGCCCGTCGAAAACAGCCTTGCCCTGATCGCCTTGCAGGCCGAGCCAGCTGAAATCGGCTTCAGCGCCGATCAACCAGGTTGGTGCAATCTGATAGTTGTAGCCGACGGTGCCGCCGAGCACGATGCCGTCCGGGTCGTTCGTATCGACGCCATGCTCATCGTTAGCGTTGGCGCTGACGGACGCTTTCGAGCCGCCGGAGCCGTAGCCGATCGTGGCCCCGTAGTAGGCACCGGCCCAGTTCCATGGTACCTCGACGTAAGGAGCATCCTTCAAGCCGCCCGGCGCCGATTTGGCAATATCCGTAGCATTAACCCCGCCCGTCGCTGCAACCGTAAGTGTTACAACCGTAAGAATGGCTTTGTAGCCCATTGTTCTCTCCAAATATGGAAGAACCGTCGCCAATATAGGACGCACGAATTCTTCCGCTTCAGCCGGAAATAAGAGAGATTAGCAACGGGATGACGTTTGCTGATTTGATTGTCGGCAAATTGACCGAATGCAGTCGGGAAAGCCTTTTATAAGACCGGAGTTTGTCTCCACTCTGGGTTTAATTTGTTGAAAATTATAACTATTTTTACAGAATGAGGCAACTGGCATACGGGTATGCCATATTTCACGAACGTTTTCCGATGCGAACCGTAACGGTTGGCGACAGCTGGCGGCGGGCAATAACCTCCGAAGGCGATGTGATTCGCGCCACACGCGGGCGCGGTCCGAAGGAATAGGTGATGAGGTCGAAGCCAACGGCGTCGCTTCGACCTGGAGAAAGGAAAGGTTCAAGGCCACCCTCAAGCTTGACAGCACCACAATAATCGTATTCATGTACCGCAATACCATTTTCAGGAGGTCGCCCATGTCTGTCGGCAAGAACGCGTTTCGTTGGGATGATCCGCTTCTGCTCGAAGACGCCCTGACGGAAGAGGAAACGATGGTTCGCGATTCCGCGCGATCCTACTGCCAGGACCAGTTGCTGCCGCGCATCCGCGAGGCGAACCGGCATGAAGTCTTCGACTGCGCGGTGATGACGGAGATGGGCAGTCTCGGCTTTCTCGGTTCGACGCTGCCCGAGGTTTACGGCGGCGCAGCCGTGAACTATGTCTGCTACGGTCTCATTGCGCGCGAGGTCGAGCGCGTGGATTCCGGCTACCGCTCGGCTATGAGCGTGCAGTCGTCGCTGGTGATGTACCCCATCTACGCCTATGGCTCCGAGGACCAGCGCCGCAAATATCTGCCAAAACTCGCTCGCGGTGAGTGGATCGGGTGTTTCGGCCTGACAGAGCCAGATGCTGGCTCGGACCCCGGCAGCATGAAAACCCGCGCGCGCAAGACGGATGGCGGGTGGCTCCTCTCGGGCTCCAAGATCTGGATCACCAATTCGCCGGTTGCCGATGTCTTTGTGGTCTGGGCGAAAGACGATGAAGGCATCATCAAGGGCTTTATTCTCGAAAAGGGGATGAAGGGTCTGTCCGCGCCCAAGATCGAGGGCAAGTTCTCGCTGCGTGCCTCGATCACGGGCGAAATCGTGATGGAGAGCGTTTTCGTTCCCGACGAAAACAGACTTCCCAATGTGGAAGGGCTGAAAGGCCCGTTCGGCTGCCTTAACCGCGCGCGCTACGGCATCGCCTGGGGTGTGCTGGGTGCGGCGGAGTTCTGCTTCCACGCGTCGCGGCAATACACGCTCGACCGCAAGCAGTTCGGTCGGCCGCTAGCCAACGCCCAGCTCGTGCAACTGAAACTCGCCAATATGGAGACTGAGATCGCGCTCGGGCTTCACGCTTGCCTGCGGCTCGGACGCCTCTTCGATGAGCACAAGATGGCTCCCGAGATGATCTCCATGCTGAAGCGCAACAATTGCGGCAAGGCGCTCGACATCGCGCGCATCGCGCGGGATATGCACGGAGGCAACGGCATCTCCGACGAGTTTCACGTCATCCGCCACGCCATGAACCTTGAGGCCGTCAACACCTACGAAGGCACGCACGACGTGCATGCGCTGATCCTCGGCCGCGCGATCACCGGCCTCAACGCGTTCGGCGGTTGAGTCATGGCAACATGCTCGACATCCCCGATCGAAGCGCGCCCTCGCATCCAGCCGCAGCAACCCCCGGAGGGTTCACTCGTCGAGGTGGCGGACGGGATTTTTTGGGCGCGCATGCCCCTGCCGTTTGCGCTCGATCATGTGAATGTATGGCTGCTGCGCGACGGCGAGGGCTTCACCCTGATCGATACCGGGATGGCCGATGCAAGAACGCGAGGTCTCTGGGAGCGGATCTTCGCAGAACAGCTAGGCGGTTTGCCCATCACTCGCCTGATCTGCACGCATCACCACCCTGACCATATGGGGCTTTCGAGCTGGTTCCATGCGCGCTTCGGCGTGAGAATGACCACGACAATCGGCGAATGGACTCACGGTCGGCTGGGCTGGCTTGAAAGCGGCGAGGACTTCCTCGCTCATGCGAGCGATCATTTTGTCCGCTTCGGACTTCGCGATGAGCCGCTTCGTCTGGCGATAGCCGAGGGCAACAACTACCGCAAATATATCGATCCGATCCCGCTCGATTTCGTACGGATCGGCGATGGCGACCGCCTGTCGATCGGTGGCCGCGAGTGGCGCGTGCTGACTTTCAGCGGACATTCTCCGGAACATGTCTGCCTCTGGTGTCCGGAAGCCGACGTGCTGATTGCCGGCGATCAGGTTCTTCCCAGGATCAGCCCGACAATCGGGGTCTGGAGCAACGAACCCGAGGCCAATCCGCTTGGCGGATTCTTCGCCTCGCTGGACCGTCTGATGACGCTTTCGGACGCCGCGCTCGTCCTGCCGTCTCACGGGCTTCCGTTCACTGGGTTGAGGCAGCGCTGCGAGGCGCTGAAGGCGCATCACGACGAACGGTTGAAGCATACACTCGACAGCTGCGGCGATCCGTCATCGGGCGCGGATGTCATGGAAAGGCTTTTCCCGCGGACGCTCAGCGGCCACGATCTCCTTTTCGCCGTCGCGGAAACGCTGTCACATCTCAATTATCTGATCGCGGAGGGATGCATAGAATATAGCGCATGCGAGAAACAAAATATCAAATATAAAGCAAAATAATTGCATTTATTACCCTGAATGATATCAGGGAAGATGCAACCCGGTTCGAGTCGGCTGTCGAACCGGTAAATCAAGGGCACCTAGGGGTGGGGAAATGACGAAGAGAAAAGCGCGCCTTGGCGGCGCGAGCGGGCTGTTTGCGTGCGCCGCGACGGCGTTGGTAATGCTGTCGCCCGCCGGTGCGGCGGATTTCTGGATCGATACGATCAAGGACCCGTTGCCGGAGAAACTCAGTTGGAAGGGTATCACTGTGTACGGCGTTATCGACGTCAACTACACGTGGCAGTCGAAGGGCCAGCCATTCGACGACGCTCTCTATCCGGGCACCATCTACGGTCTTCTCGGAGCACCCGGCGCTCACAAGGCGTATTGGGGTTTTGCCCAGAGCGGCCTGTCTCAATCCTCCGTCGGCGTCAAGATCGAAGAGCCGCTGGGCGAGGGATGGTCCGTCGTCGGAAAATTCGACACCGGTTTCAATCCGCTTTCGCTTGAGCTTTCCGATGCCTGCGCGAGCCTCTCGAACAACAGCGGAACATCGCTGCGCCAGCAGACCGCGAATGTTGACGGCTCGCGCTGCGGACAAGCCCTCAACGGCTCCGCCTTCGCAGGCATCAGCAACGCGAATTACGGCACGCTGACTTTCGGCAGGCAGAACGCGTTCAATCTCGACTCCGTCATCGCATACGATCCGATGGGTGCGTCTTACGCGTTCTCGTTCATCGGTATGGTCGGTGTCACGGCAGGCATGGGGTCTACCGAAGCCGCGCGGTGGGACAACTCCATCCGCTACACCTACAATTTCGGCGCCTTCCACGCGGGCGCGATGTACGCCTTCGGTGCGGAAGACACAGCGATCCACGCCGATGCCTACGGCCTCAATGTCGGTGGCAAATGGCAAGGGCTTTCCGTCGATGCCGTGTTCGCGCAAGAGAACAGCGTCGTCAATGCAGGCAGGCTTGCCACCTACCAGAAGAATGCGTTGGCCGCGACCATCACCGATAATACGTCGGCCTCCATCATGGGCAAATACACCTTCAATCTCGGTGGCGGTTTGAAGGACGCGCCTGGCGACAAGCTGACCGTATACGGCGGATATCAGTACACGGTGCTTTCAAATCCCGACGATCCGTTGACCGGTTATCACACGACCATCGGCGGCTACCGGCTGGCGAGCATCAACAATCAGGCTTACCAGACCGACCGGATACTCAATCTCGTCTTCGCTGGCGCGAAATATGAGATGCCGTCCGGCTGGAGCTTCGCCGCTGGCTGGTATCACTTCAGCCAGAACTCATGGGTATCGAACGCCAACGGCAAATGCTCGTCCAGCGCGTCCTCAAATTGCAGCGGCGATTACGATCAGGTGTCGTTCATGGTGGACTACGCCATCAACAAGCATCTCGATGTCTATTCGGGCATAGGCTACACGGCAGGAAGCGACGGCCTCGTCGCCGGCTACCTCTCGGATAGCGACACCTATGTCGTAACAGGCATGCGCCTGAAGTTCTGACGGCGGTACCGAACGAGCCACGTTGGCTCGTTCGACAATGGCGATCCGCATGTGGCCGGATCCCCGGAAATGGGAGAGTTCTCGATAGTAGGGTTCGGCGGTCCAGCAGCGGTCGCCGCGCCATCGCTGGCCTGCGCCTTGTCGCAGGGGCGATCAATAGCCGGAGCAACGGCCTGCCAACGGGCAGGGAACCGGGCGGTCTCTTTCGCTCGAACCACACGAGGTGAGCACCGAAGCATGGTGCAAGACGCGATCCAGAGAAGCCTGCCTGACGAACGATAAAATGAAGCGAAAGCTCAAAGGGGAGAGAAAAACATGATCAACAGACGCCGCCTACTCATACTCGCAGGTGCAGCGGGCGCATCCAGCATCGCAGCGCCGTTCATTCGGCCTTCCTGGGCGCAGGCGAACACGCTGAAGATCGGCCTGCTCCTCCCGTCCTCGGGCACCTATGCTCCGCTTGGCGTAGCGATCACCCGAGCGATGGAGCTTTACGCCAAGCAACAAGGCGGCAAGCTCGCCGGCCGCGACATTGTCTTCGTCAAGGTCGATGACGCGTCCGAACCGGCCAAGGCGACGGAGAACACGACCAAGCTGATATCCGGCGAAAAAGTCGACGTGCTCGTGGGCACCGTCCACTCGGGCGTCGCCATGGCAATGGCCAAAATGGCGCGTGAAGACGGATTGCCGACGCTCATTCCGAACGCCGGCGTGGACGCGATGACGCGCGGCGGCTGCGCACCGAACATTTTCCGCACTTCATTCGGTAACGGTCAGGTCGGCGATGCAACCGGGCAAGCGATGCTGAAAGCTGGCATCAAGAGGGCAGTCACCGTTACGTGGAAATATGCGGCAGGCGAGGAAATGGTTGCTGGCTTCAAGAAAGCCTTCATCGCTGGCGGCGGCGAAATCGTCAAGGACATCACGCTGCCCTTCCCGGACGTAGAGTTTCAATCGATCCTCGCTGAAGTCGGCTCACTCAAGCCGGACGCGGTGTATTCGTTCTTCGCTGGCGGCGGCGCCCTCAAGTTCATCAAGGACTATGCCGGCGCCAAGCTCAACGAGAAGATACAACTCTGGGGGCCGG
Source organism: Rhodomicrobium udaipurense JA643 (assembly GCF_000636015.1). Taxonomy (GTDB): domain Bacteria; phylum Pseudomonadota; class Alphaproteobacteria; order Rhizobiales; family Rhodomicrobiaceae; genus Rhodomicrobium; species Rhodomicrobium udaipurense. The sequence goes on along the minus strand of NZ_JFZJ01000049.1, from coordinate 9,161 downwards.
GCTTCCTTACGGACGGCATCGAGAAGGCGGCCGGACCCGCGGGCGACGGCGTCAAGACTACGCTTCACTACGTCGAAAGCCTCGATAATCCGGAAAACAAGAAGTTCTCCCAGGATTTCATGGCGGAATACAATGTAGCGCCGGACGTCTACGCCGTACAGGGATGGGACGCCATGCAGTTGCTGCGCATCGGCCTCGAAGCCGTCGGTGGCGATACGAAGAAGCGGCCGGAAATGTTCGCCGCCATGCGCAACGCCTCGTTCGATAGCCCGCGTGGACCTTTCAAACTCGGAACCTCGCACAATCCAATTCAAAATTTCTACCTGCGTGAATTGCGCGGTGGCGAAAACAGGCTCCTGGGGCTCGCGGCCGAAAGGCTCGCCGGCGACACCACCGGCTGCAAGATGACCTGAACGACAGTCTCGAACTTTTCATTCATCGCGGGGGCGTGTCGAGATCGACCGCTCCCGAAGCCCCCCGGATTGTGTTCATGAGCCTTGTCCTCGTCCAGATATTGAACGGGCTGCAATACGGCCTGTTGCTATTCCTCGCGGCCAGCGGCCTGACGTTGGTCTTCGGCATTCTCGGCGTCATCAATCTCGCCCACGGCTCCTTCTACATGCTCGGAGCCTATCTGGCGGTGACGCTGACGGCGCAATTCGGCGACATTTTCGTCGCGCTGGCGGTCGGCATTCCGCTCGCCTTCGTGTTCGGCGCGGCGATCGAATGGCTGTTCATCCGCCACCTCTACAAGCGCGATCATCTCCAGCAGGTTCTGCTGACTTTCGCGCTGATCCTCGTGTTCAAGGAAGTGCAGCAGACGCTGTGGGGCAATCACCCGCTCTCCATTCCGACGCCGTCCTACCTCTCGTCGAGCATCTCGCTCACGCCCGATCTGGGCTATCCGGTTTATCGCTTCGCGCTGATGGGGATCTGCGTCGCTCTGGCGCTCGCAATGATGTTCGTCATCCAGCGGACGCGGGTCGGCCGCCTGATCCGCGCAGCTGAATCCAATCCGGAAATGGTCGAGGCTCTCGGCTACGACTCTCGCATCCTGTACCGGATGGTCTTTGCGGCAGGTGTGGCGCTGGCTGCGGCCGCTGGCATTCTCGCCGCGCCGATCGAGAGCGCCTATCCGGGGATCGGCGATCGCGTTTTGATCATTTCCTTTGTCATCGTCGTCATCGGCGGCATCGGCTCCATCCGAGGCGCATTTCTCGGCGCGCTGCTGATCGGCCTCGCCGACGCATTCGGCAAAGTGTTCGTGCCGGAATTTTCCAGCGTGCTGATCTACGCGGTGATGGCGCTGATCCTTGTTGTGCGGCCTTCTGGCCTGTTCGGGAGGGCGTGAGATGTTGAAGACACCATCTACGCGCGCGTTGCTGCTGCTCGCCTGTCTGGCGCTGCTGTTCGTCGCGTTGCCGTTTTTCGTCGGGCCGTACGGCATCAAATTCGCGACGCGGCTCATCATCCTGTCGATCTTCGTCGTCAGCCTCGATTTCGCGCTCGGGCTCGCCGGGCTGATCTCCTTCGGGCACGCGGCCTTTTTCGGCGTGGGCGCCTATGCCGTCTATTTCGTGTCGTCGGATGAGGGCGCGGCGAACGTTTTCGTCGCGCTCGGCGCTGGCGTCGGGGTGGCGGCGGTCTGCGCGCTGGTTATCGGCGCTTTCGCCTGTCTGACGCGCGGCTTCTATTTCATCATGGTCACGCTGGCGGCGGGCCAGATGATGTTCTCGCTGTTTCACGACACCGATATCGCCAAGGGGGCGGACGGCGCCTACATCAACATCAAGCCGGACCTGACAATCCTGGGGCACACGCTGATCGATTTCGACGACCGCCGCGTGTTCTTCTATGTGTGCCTGGCACTGCTCGTGTTCACCGTCGTTGCCCTGTACATGCTCGCCAGAACACCGTTCGGGCGCGTCGTGCAGGGATTGAAGTCGAACGAAACGCGGCTGTCGGCGCTTGGCTTTGATGCCTATCGCTTCAAGCTCGCCGCGTTTGTCGTCTCGGGCGCGTTCGCCGGTCTCGCCGGTGCGCTGTTCGCCTGCATCGACGGCTTCGTGACGCCCGATCTCTTCTCCTGGCATCAGTCCGGCCTCGCAATCATGATGGTCGTTCTGGGCGGCGCGGGTACCCTGTTCGGACCGATCCTCGGCGCTCTTTTCTATGTCTCGCTCGAAGAGACCCTGAAGACCGCGAGCCTCGTCGGCGACTTCGTTTCGTCGCATTGGCTCCTGGGCACCGGCGCTGTGCTCGTCATCGCCGTTCTGCTGTCGCCTGATGGGCTCGCCGGGTTCTTGCGCAACGCGGCTCGCCCCGCGAAGAAAGCGTTGCTTCAGCCCCTCGGCGACGCGCCTGCCGAGCCACGCCGGGCGTCGATACTGGCGACAAAGGATCTTGCCAAAACCTTCGGCGGCCTGCGCGCGGTCGATGGCGTGACCATCTCTTTCGAGCCCGATCTCGTACACGCGATAATCGGGCCCAATGGAGCCGGGAAAACGACGTTCACGAATCTCCTGTCCGGCGCGCTGAAGCCTTCGGCGGGCGAGGTGACCGTCGACGGCGTCAATGTGGCAGGGGCTCCGGCATACAAGATAGCCCGACGCGGCGTCGGACGCTCGTTCCAGCGGACGAATATCTTCGCAACCTTCACGGTCGAGGAAAATTGTCGGCTCGCGGCACAGGCGCGCCATCCATCGGTGGTGCGTCTGACCGAGCGCCTGAGCGGGTCCGAACAGGCCAAAGTCGCCCATGCGCTCACCGTCGTAGGTCTCGCCGACAAGGCGGACACCATTGCTGGCGCCATGTCCAACGGCGAACAGCGCCAGCTCGAAATTGCGATGCTGATCGCAAGCGGTGGCAGCATCCTCATTCTCGACGAACCGCTCGCCGGTATGGGACCGGAGGAGACGCGGCGCGTGATCGACCTGCTGCGCGACCTCAAGAAGAACCACACCATCGTGCTGATCGAGCATGACATGGACGCCGTCTTCGCTGTCGCGGATACGCTGACCGTTCTGGCGCTGGGTCGTCTTATTGCGCACGGCACCCCCGACGAAGTTCGACGCAACGAAGAGGTGATTACTGCCTATCTCGGCGGTCACGCGCCAGAGATCGAGACCGAGGGAGCGAAGTCATGAGCGAGAGACCGCTGCTTGAGGCGCGCGGCCTCAACACGTACTACGGCGCGAGCCACGTGCTTCGCAGCGTCGATTTCCATGTCGGGCGCGGTGAGACGGTCAGTCTGCTCGGCCGCAACGGTATGGGGAAAACGACGCTGATGCGGTCGCTCATGGGCCTCGTCGTGCCGAAGAGCGGCGATATCCGCTTCGCCGGTGTCGAGGTGAGGGGCTGGCGTCCGAGCGCAATCGCGCGCGCCGGCGTCGGTTTCGTGCCGGAGGGACGCGGCATCTTCCCGAACCTGACCGTTGAGGAGAACCTCGTTTTCGCCGAGCGCGAAGGCGCGGATGGGCGTCGCGACTGGACACGCGAGGCGGTCCTCGACCTGTTTCCGAGGCTCGCGGAGCGTCGCACCAATTGGGGCAATCAATTGTCCGGCGGCGAACAGCAGATGCTGACAATCGGCCGCGCGCTGATGAGCAATCCCTCGCTGCTGCTAGTCGACGAGGCGACGGAGGGGCTCGCGCCGCTCGTGCGTGACGATATCTGGCGCACGTTACGACTTATCGCGGACAGGGGCGTAGCCATAGTCGTGGTCGACAAGAACCTCGACGACGTCGTGAAGCTCTGCCGCCGCCATATCATTCTCGTGAAGGGCCAGATCGTGTTTGAGGGCGATACGCGCGCATTGGCGGCAAACGACGACTTTGTGCGCAGCCAGTTGGGCCTTTGAAAAAGAACCCTCCAGCGGGTCGCGGTATCGCCGCGTCCCGCTCGTTCTTCCTTTCCCGGATCGTCGTGCAATCCTATATCTCGTAGAGATATTCGACATTTGAGCCCAGGTTGCAGCGAACCCAAAAGGCGACTGCATGTCCATTCAGAATTTGCAGTATTTTTTCGCTCCCAAATCGATCGCGGTGATCGGGGCGAGTGAGCGCCCTCGTTCGGTCGGCAATATTGTCATGCGCAACCTTCTGGATGGGCGTTTCGCCGGGCCGATACTTCCGGTCAATCCGCGAAGGGAGGCCGTGGCCGGTGTCCTCACCTACAAGACTGTTGCGTATCTTCCGCTATGCCCGGAACTTGCAGTGATTTGCACACCCGGCCCGGCAGTCCCCGGCGTGATCGAGGATCTCGGCAAAAGGGGAACCCGCGCGGCCATCGTCGCGGCCGACATGAGCGACCCCGATGCTCTGCTTGCCGCTGCCTGTCGGTACGACCTGCGTCTTCTCGGCGGGGCGAGCCTTGGCGTGTGCGTGCCGAAAGCGAACCTCTACGCGAACTTCGCCCACATGCAGGCGCACCCCGGCCGGGTGGCTTTCGTCTCCCAATCGGGCGCCTTGTGTGCCGCCGCTCTCGATTGGGCGAAGCCGCGCGGCATCGGCTTCTCCTGCGTCGTGTCGCTCGGCGACGCGGTCGAGATCGATTTCGCCGACATGATGGACTATCTGTCGAAGGACGAAGAGACGAAAGCGATCCTGCTCCATATCGAGACAATCCGCGAGCGGCGTGGGTTTGTCTCCGCCGCGAGAGCAGCCGCGCGCAACAAGCCGGTTCTTATCCTGAAGGGCGGCAATCGCTCCATTCGCCATCCCATCGGTCATTTCCTGTCGGAGACACTCGCCTCGCCGGATGGGGCCTTCGATGCGGCGGTCAAGCGCGCCGGGGCACTGAGGGTGTACTCCATCGACGAGTTGTTTTCGGCCGTGGAAACCCTGTCGCGTACGAAACAGGTGCGCGGCGAGCGTCTCGCGATCCTGTCAAACGCCGGCGGTGCGGCGATCATGGCAATCGACGAAATCAACACGGCCGAGCGAGGTTCTATCGCCGATCTTTCGGAGAAGACGCTCTCGCAACTGGCGAAGGTGCTGCCGCGCGGTCGACGCCCCGCCAATCCCATCGATCTTGGCGCAGGCGCGTCGGCGGACGACTATACGGCTGCGCTGAAGGTGCTTTCCGAAGCGCTTGAGGTCGATGGCATCCTGATTATCCATGCGCCGAATGCGATGACGGACAGTTCCGAAATCGCGCGCGCCGTCATTGAGGCGCAGAAACGCTACCGAAGCGGCGTGCTGGCGTGCTGGCTCGGCGGCGAGACGGCTAGGGCGGCGCTCGCCCTTTTCGCTGAAGCGGGCCTGTGCAGCTATAATTCCATCGGCGCGGCGGTCGGCGGCTTCGGCCATATCGTACAGCACCGCCGCAACCTTGCGATGCTGATGGAAACCCCTCCGGCGGATCTCGCGAATTTCGCGCCCGACCGCGTTGCGGCGCGGGCCATCGTTGAAAACGGTCTTTCGCGGCCCGATGGCGTGCTCAGCGAGCCGGATAGCCGCCGCCTGCTCGCGTCCTATGGCATTCCGACGCTCGAAAGCATTCTGGTCGGGACGGCGGACGAAGCAGCGGCGGTCGCCGAGCGCATCGGCTACCCGGTGGCGTTGACGCTGTCCTCTCCCGACCTGCCCCGAAAATGGGACGCGGGCGCGGTCGCGTTGAACCTCGAAAACGCAGGAGCCGTGCGCTCCGCCGCCGAAGGCATCATGCGGCGTGTCCGCGATGTCGCCCCCGAAGTCCGGATCGAGGGCTTTGCACTCCAGCGCATGGTGGTATGGCCGCATTCGCGCCAGTTGATGATGGGGATTTCCTGCGATCCGCTGTTCGGCCCGGTTCTCGTCTTCGGCGAGGGCGGCCGCGCCGTCGAACTCGTCCGCGATCACACGGTTGCGCTGCCGCCGCTGAACCTTCCGCTTGCTCGCCAGATGATCGACCGCACGCGCATTTCGAAGCGGTTCGAGGCGCACGGCCTGCGCCCGGAGGCAAATCGGGACGCCATCGCGCAAGCCCTGGTGCGCCTTTCGGCCCTGCTCGTCGATAATCCGGAAATCACGGCCTGCGATATCAACCCGCTGTTCGCGAACCATCAGGGAGTGGTCGCGGTCGACGCTCGCATCCAGCTCGTGGCGGCTGACGACACGGACCGGCGTCGATTCTCGATCCTGCCATATCCGTCCGGGCTGGAAGAAGCGGCGACGCTTCACGACGGCTCGGAGATTTTGCTGCGTCCGATCCGCCCGGAGGACGAGCCCGCTCACGCCGATCTCATTGGCCGAACGAGCCCGCAAGATCTGCGCTATCGCTTTTTCGGCTCCACGCAGAAATTGCAGCACCACCAACTCGCCCGCATGACACAGATCGACTACGACCGGGAAATGGCGTTCATCGCTTCAGCCACGGGAACGGATGGTCACGCTTCCACGCTGGGCGTCGTGCGTACAGTCACCGATCCCGACAACAAGCGGGCGGAACTTGCCATTCTCGTGCGTTCGGATCTCAAGGGAACCGGCCTCGGCGGCATCCTGATGGACAGGATCATCCGCTACCATCGCACGCGGCAAACCGAAGCGATCGGCGCACAGGTGCTCGCGGGCAACGAGCCGATGCTGAGGCTTGCCGGCAAATTCGGGTTTGAGGCTATGACCGGTGCCGATCCGGAACTTGTGGAATGCACGCTGCGCCTCATCGACTAAAGAGACGTGTGCTGCGCGGGCAGGGCGTTGCACGCCTTGCCACGCCCGCGCCGCGCGTCAGGCCCGTTCAATGACGGCGGCGATACCCTGCCCAACTCCGATGCACATCGTGACGAGCGCGTAGCGGCCGCCGGAACGCTGCAACTGCCGGGCGGCGGTCAGCATGAGACGCGCACCGGATGCGCCGAGAGGATGGCCGAGCGCGATTGCGCCGCCGTTCGGGTTGAGGCGGCTGTCGGATGGGTCGAGCGTCATGAGGCGGCAGCACCCGATGACCTGCGTGGCGAAAGCCTCGTTGATTTCGATCACGTCCATATCGGCCAAGGTGAGCCCCGCGCGTTCGAGGGCCTTCGCGGAAGCTGGGACCGGGCCGACGCCCATGATGCGCGGTGGAACGCCTGCGACCGCCGCCGCGCGCAGAACAGCCAGAGGCTCGGCGCCCGCCTTTTCGCCCGCGCGGCGGCTTCCGATGAGAAGCGCCGCCGCACCGTCATTGATACCGGACGAGTTTCCCGCCGTCACGACGCCGCCTTCAGCCAGCGGCTTCAGCCGGGCGAGAGTTTCGCGCGTGGTCTCGGGGCGAGGATGCTCGTCGGAGGAAGCCCTGATCGTCTCGCCGCGCCTGCCGGGGATCTCCACTGCTACGATCTCGCCTTCGTAGAAGCCTTCCTTCACGGCGCGCGCGGTCTTCTCCTGCGAGGCGAGCGCGAAGGCGTCCGCCTCAGTGCGGGAAATGCCGAGGTCGTGCGCGATGTTGTCCGCTGTCTCCGGCATCGTGTCATTGCCGTAAGTCGCGACCAGCTGGGGATTGATGAACCGCGCGCCGATGGTCGTGTCGTAAATCGCGGTATCGCGCCCATAAGCGGCCTGCGGCTTCGCGATAACGAAAGGCGCGCGCGTCATCGACTCGACACCGCCCGCCACAATCAACTCCGCGTGGCCGAGCGTGACGGCGCGCCCGGCGTCGATCACCGCGTTCATGCCGCTGCCGCAGAGCCGGTTCACCGTCGCGCCGCCAACCTCATGCGGCAGCCCGGCGAGAAGCGCCGCGTGTCGGCCGACGTTGCGCGCGTCCTCGCCCGCCTGGCAGGCGCAGCCGAGGATGACGTCTTCCACGTCCGCCGCGTCAAAGGGCGACGCAGCGAGCGCGGCGCGAATGACGTGCGCCGCCATGTCGTCGGGCCGGACGGCTGCGAGCGCGCCCGCGTGACGGCCGATAGGCGTGCGCAACCCGCCATAGATGTACGCGTCGCGCATCCGCTATTCCTCCGCGCGCAAACGGTAGCGCTGGATCTTGCCGGTCGCGGTCTTGGGCAGGCTGTCCACGAAGTGGAAACGGCGGGGAAATTTATAGGGCGCGAGTTTCGTCTTGCAGAAGGTGCGCAGTTCGTCTTCCAGCGCTTCGGTCGGTCTAGCCTCGTCGTTCAGCACGATCCAGGCCTCGGGCTTGACGAGCCCTTCCCCATCCGAGCGGCCGACCACCGCCACCTCGAAAACGGTCGGGTGTTCTATGAGCGTCGATTCGATCTCGAAGGGCGAACACCAGATCCCGCCAACCTTCAACATGTCGTCCGAGCGGCCGCAGTAGAAGAAATAGCCGTCTTCGTCGCGATAATAGGTGTCGCCGGTATTGACCCATTCGCCGAGCATCGTCTCGGCGGTCTTCTCGGGGTTCCGCCAATAGTATTTCGCCATCGACAGCCCTTTGATGAAGAGGCGCCCCGTCTCGCCGGTCGGCACGGTGCGGCCGGCCTCGTCGACGACCTTGGCGTCGTAGCCCTCCACGACAAGGCCGCTCGAACCGGGTTTGAACTGGCCGACCCGGTTCGAGATGAAGATATGAAGCGCTTCCGTCGAGCCGACGCCGTCGAGGATGAGCGTCCCCGTGTGCTCTCGCCACCGGCGGAAGATATCGGCAGGCAGCGCCTCGCCCGCCGATACGCACATGCGCAGCGACGACAAGTCAGGTGTCATGTTTTCCAGCGCCTGAAGCTGTGCTGCGTAAAGCGTGGGCACCCCGAAAAACAGCGTCGGGCGGAACGTCTCGATCAGGGCGAAGGTGTTCGACGGCGTCGGCTTCTCGTCGAGCAGAACGGCGGTGCCGCCGACCCAGAGCGGAAATGTCATCCCGTTGCCGAGGCCGTAGGCGAAGAACAGCTTCGCAGCCGAAAAGAAAACATCGTCCTCTCCTGCGCCGAGCGTTCGCACGCCGTAGAATTCACTCGAAACGACCATGTCGCGCTGAAGATGAACCGCGCCCTTCGGATTGCCCGTCGAGCCCGACGAGTAAAGCCAGAAGCATTCATCGGTGGGCGAAGCTTCGACGGCGGCGAACTCGGTGGAATACGGGGCGATGCGGCTCGCAAGCGTGTCGCCATCGTCCCCAATCTTCAGGACGAGCCCCGGCCGGTGCGGAATACTCGCGAGCGCGGCCTCGACGTCGCCAGCATATTCCGGCGAATAGACAAGCCCGGCACACGCCGAATTTTCGATGATGAAGGCGTAATCCTT
>NZ_JFZJ01000048.1 GCF_000636015.1 Rhodomicrobium udaipurense JA643 | reverse complement strand
TACCGTTGCACATGCCGCTGCTTATCTATGACCGCTGAAATCACAGTGAACGGCAAAGGCGCCATGAGCTGATTGATGCATTCAACGAAAGCTATGCGAGTTTCGGCATTGAGCAGGATGTTAAAGTCGCCATGTGCCTTGCGAATTTCGTGGCTGTGAAGAATCACGCAGTCATGGCCCCAGAAGTCGAACTTCAGTTTCTGAACGGCCGGGACGACTTGCTTGCGATAGGCGGTCTTCTCAAATATGCAAAACGCCAGGACGAAGACAGGGTTCTGCGGGTTAATAGACGTCAGGCTGTGATCGCCGCTCTCGTCGGCGTAAACAATATAGTCGCTGAAGCTCATCCCCGAACTATAGTATGCAACTTCCTCTCGGGGCTCTTATTTTGGTGATTCGTGCACAGATCTTCGGCAGAAGTGGTGCGGGGAGCAATGAAAAGCCCTCACGAGGAGGGCTTCACGAGGAAAGCGGCGGCTTCGGCGGCCCGCGCGGACGCGGTAAACACGGCGCGCTTGTCGGATTTCAGGGCCTTGAGCCAGTTCGCGATGTACTGCGCATGATCAGGACGCGGCTGCGGGGAGAACCGGAGCTCGGCGCAGAGGAAGGCGCTCGTCAGCTCGGCGATCAGCTCCTCCAGGGCGTAATCGGGCGACCCGAACTTGTTGCCGAGCTTGCGATTGAGGCGGCGTTCGGCACCGCTCCAGTGCCCGAGCTCATGGAACAGCACCGAATAGTAAGCCTCCGACCGGCACCGATGGGCGGTATCCATGAACAGCCCTTCCTCGGGCATCTGGATGTAATCGGCGGACGGACGGTAATAGGCCGCTTCCCCGCCGTGGCGGATGTCGGCGCCGGTGGCGGCAACCACCTCATCCGCACGGGCATTGCGCGCGATCGGTCCGAGGTCTTCCGGCATAGGCGGCAGTTCGAACCCCTCGACCTGGCTCGCGTTGAACACGCGGCTCGCCTTTGCGACCCGGCGCTTGCCGTCGTCATCGGGATTGGCGGTTTCGGGCTCGACCTCGAACTCCTTGTAGAAGATGACGATGGAGCTTTTGGCGCCCTTCTTCACCTGGGCTCCGAGCTCCTGCCACTGCCGGTAGCTGGCCCAGAGGTTCCGGGTGTACCCGGCAAGCTGAGCTTCGGCCCACAGGGAGACGATGTTGATGCCCCGGTAGCCGTTGCCGGTGGATGCGTTCTTCGGCAGGAGGCTGTCGAGGCCGGGACGGTGCCACGGCAGGGAGGCTTCCCCGGCGGATTCAAGGGCAGCGACGATGCGGTCGGTGACGGCCTGGTAGACGTCGAGGGAGGGTGCGGCGCGGGTCATGGAAGGTGTCCTTTCCTTCGCCGGGCCTGATTGCCCGGCTCCGCGCCCCGGAAAGCCCGCGCGCGCGGAGACCCGCACCCGTCAGGGCCGCGTCAGCGGAGGGCCTGCCCCTTGCGGGGCGCCGCCGAAGGGCTTAGGCGCTGGGGAAAGCCGGGCAGGTCCGGCGGGAAAGGGCCACGGGCTCGCTCGCGCGCGGCTCGCCGTTGGGGGGAAGCGTCGTTGATTGCGGGCTAAGGAATGGGAAAGCCGACGGGATAATCGGTGGCAGGCCCTTGCCGGGAATCTTAACCTCTGCCAGAAATAGCATAATTATTTTATTCGCATTGAACGGAGGAGATACTGTCGGGCTATGGCTATCTGGGAGGCGCGCGAAAGTTATGTGGCGAAGGTCTGCTGCCCGGTTGCTTTCGTCCGTGCTCCACTTGCTCCGGGAGCGTTTGCCGAACGAGGAGCCTCTGGGACAGTGCGAGTTGAGGCCTCCCCTCGAGAACGAACCAGTGAGTCCGCCTGGGAGCGGTGCAATGCATGAAATGCCGTACACCCGTGCGGAGTTCCCTGAGCCCGGCGTTCAGGATGGCTGTGCTGGCGGGGGCGCGGGAGTCGGTTTTGCTTCATTTGCGTGGCCCCAATGATGTTGACGCCGCTGATGAAAAGGGACGGTCGCCTCTGATACTGGCGGCCTCAAAGGGGCGGCTGGAGATTTGCAGGCTTCTTCTTGATGCGGGTGCGGACCCGACTCTCAAGGACAACGACGGCAATGACGCCATTGCGACGGCGATCTCACGCGGTCAAAGGGAATTGGCTGATTTCCTGAAAAGGAATGTCACCAGCGCTCTCCCATCGAGCCAGGACCAGGTAGTGAGGGGGGAAATTCACGAGGAACTGCAACCGCCACCCAGCTCTAAGACGCTCAGCCTCGAGTTCTCCTCCAGTTTTGTCCAATCTGAGGCTCAAGCCTTGCTTTCAGCCGCTCCTTCACCTGCCGGGCAAGGCTCGCTGGACGCCAAAGCGCCAGACTTGCCCTACGACCTCTCGGAATGGCAGGCGGAGAGCGATGAACGGATCCCGGACAACGATCCCTCATGCGCAAGCGAGGCGAGCCTTCTCCAGTCTGCAATTTCCAGCCACTCGGTTATTGACCACGATGAAAGTTGGGAAGAGGTTGAAATAGAGCTTCCTGAGCTCGATGATCTTGTCCGCAAGTATATCCCGCTGAATGCGAAGCAGGATCAGTCACTCAGAGCTCTCTTTGTGGAGGCTTTGCGTGATGGACGAGTCCGGCCGGATCGCATCGGTGAGGTGATCTTTGAAATCTTCGAAGAAGGCGGCCGAAACGAGGTCGAGCGCTTCGAAAACAATATCAACATGGTTCTCGAAGATATTGGTGTCTTCGTCGAGGATGATCCATTCTCCTCCGGCGATGTTATCGGCGGTTACGCTGACGAGAACCTTGAGAACGCAGCTACTGAGGCTCTAGCTTTTCTGGGCCGTCTCCTATCTGACGATGCCGATCCTCTGGCGCTATACGCCAGGGAAATCCCACCCGAACTGCTCACCAGGACCGACGAACAGGAGCTGGGAGTAGCGATCGAAGCGGGTGTTAAGGAAGCCCTCACCGCTCTTGCAAGCAGCCCAATGCTAAGAGCTCGAATCATTGCCGACCTGGAGGCAGCAAACCGCGGTGCAACGCCCGCACAGACGATTTTTGACCTGAGTTTTGCCGATAGAGGACCTGCAGGCGAGGAGCCGACTTCTGTCGTTGCTGACAATGAAGATACAGTAGACGGGAAGGGCGACGCCGGACCTGACGATACCGTTCTGCCTCCGGATATCGCGCGTCATGTCTCGTGCATCCTGGATCGCTGCAGCAGAACTTATGGCCCTACTGATCAACTGGCGGGAGAGATTGCAGAACATCTGTTTCTGGCCAGACTGTCCGATACCTACTTGAAGAAATTGGAAGCCCTCGCGGAGCAGGATCCAACAGCCCAGAGCTTGATCGGATTAGTAACGCGGGGCCTCGACAAGGCGCGGATGGCAAGAAGGCGGCTGGTGGAAACGAACCTGAAGCTCGTGATCTGGGTCGCCAAGCGGTACGGCGGCCTGCCTCTCATGGACAGGATACAGGAGGGCAACATCGGCCTTATGCGCGCCGCGGAGCGCTTCGACTTCAAACGTGGCGTAAAGTTCTCCAGCTACGCCGTCTGGTGGATCAGGCAGGGCATCCTGCGAGCCAACGCCGACACCTCTAGAATGATTCGTCTTCCAGTTCATGTGTTTGACAGCCTCCGTAAGGTCGAGCGGGCGCGCTTGCGCTTCCATAATGAGATGGGGTACGAGCCTGAGGCGGATCAGATTGCTGGTCCGTTGGAAATGTCGCCTCTTCTGGTGAAACGCCTTCTGCACCTTCCGGAAGAGCCTTTCCCCAATGATTCAGAGGCAGCGGCAGAGATCGGAAGCATCATTGACCAAGAAACGCCTTCGCCCGAGCAAGGCCTGCTCATCTCTGACGCCCAGGAGATAATCAGGGAATTGCTGGAATGCCTCGACCCCAGAGAGGAGCGGATCATAAGGCAGCGGTTTGGTTTCGGTTGTGAAGAACAAACTCTCGAGGAGATCGGGCAGGCGAATAACCTCACGCGAGAGCGTATCCGCCAGATTGAAGCCAGGGCATTGAGAAAGCTGTCGCATCCAAGCCGAATAAAACGACTGCGAGGTCTGATGCGATGAGAACGATCAGTCCAGGTTTGGCCCCTCCAGGTTCACGTTCAGCACCGCCTCGTGCATCGGCAATGATTGAGGCGTTGAGAGGACTTGGCTATTCGACCGCAACAGCGCTTGCAGACATCATTGATAACAGCATTTCCGCGAGGGCCAAGTCGGTCTTTCTCCAGTTTGCGTGGGCAGGCGACGACAGCCGCATCGTGATACTCGATGACGGCGACGGCCTGGATGCGGCGGAACTGGATGCTGCCATGCGGCTCGGAGAACGGAGCCCGCTTGACCACAGAGCAGCAAACGATCTCGGTCGATTCGGCCTTGGGCTGAAGACAGCCTCGTTCTCGCAGTGCCGAAGCCTCACGGTAGCCAGTATCAGGGATGGGAAGCTGAATTGCCTTCGATGGGACCTCGACATCCTTGCCGCGAGCACGGACAGCGGCTGGCATCTCCTGGAAGGTCCTGCGCCTGGCTCGGAACACCTTCTTCAGCCTTTACTGACAGCCGGGGCTGGAACGCTGGTGCTTTGGGAGAAGCTGGACAGGATTGTCACCAGAGGTTTCTCCCAGCAGAACTTCCTTGATCTCATGGACGAGGTCGAGCGGCACCTGTCGATGGTCTTTCATCGCTATCTTGACGGCGCCCAACCTCCACTTCGGCTCTCCATAAACGGCTCCGCAGTTCCAGCGTGGGACCCCTTCCTGAAGGACCACCCGGCAACATGGGCGTCTCCTACCGAAAAGATTCGGTGCCCGGCAGGGTCAGTTGAAGTGCAGTGCTACGTGTTGCCCCACAGGGATCACCTCACATCGCAACAGGAACAGGAGAAAGCCGGGCCTCATGGGTGGACTGCCCAGCAGGGCTTTTATGTCTATCGCAATCGACGCCTGCTTTTGGCCGGCAGCTGGCTTGGCCTCGGCCAGGGGCGATCATGGACAAAGGAAGAGGCACACCGGCTGGCACGCATCAGGCTGGACATCCCTAACTCCGCGGATGCGGACTGGAAAATCGATATCAGGAAATCGACCGCAAGTCCCCCCGTCGGGTTGCGCTCCAAGCTGACGAGACTGGCAGAGGAGACACGAGCTCGCGCCCGCAAGGTCTTCGCACACCGGGGCCAACCTGTTTCGGTTGACCGCAGCCGTCCGGTGATGCAGGCATGGAAAGCTGAACACTCAAGCTGCGGCCTCCGCTACAAAATCGATCACGATCATCCCGCTGTGCGTGCTGTCTTGGAGGAGGCGGGTGGCCTGTCGGCGCGAATCCGGGCGATGCTGCGAGTCATAGAGGAGACCGTGCCCGTTCAGAGGATATGGCTCGATACGACAGAGGGACGGGAAACACCTCGTACTGGCTTTTCCGGAGAACCCCCCGCGGAGGTGCGATCAGTTCTCATGGTCATGTACAAAAACCTTGTCCTGCGAAAGGGCATATCGCCCGCGCTGGCGCGCGAGCAGCTACTCCTGACAGAGCCCTTCCACAGCTACCCTGATCTCGTGGCAGCACTTCCAAACAATGTAAGTCCAGGAGAACAGGATGATATCTGCAACTGAGAGAACCAACCTCAAGGTTATCAAATTCGTCCAGGAGCTGCTTCTGGACGAGGATGACAAGGCCGCTATTACTCCGGCCCTGATAGAAGAGAAAATTGATCTTGTCCTTGCTATGAACCCTAAGTGGGCTGATGGCTTGGACCGGCAAGAGCTGGTTGATGAACTGATCCGCCGCTTCAGCCTTTGGATAGGGCAAGACACAACACTCCAGAACAAAGAAGGCCATATTGATTGGCTGATCGCGGCGCGAAAGCAGGACTGGCGCTACTGGCAGCGGTATCGCGAGTGGCTGGAGCGTGATCTTTCCATCAATGCTGTCGAGGCGCTGGATCAATCCACAGACAGGGTTCTGTCCTTGCTTGAAGACCCGACGCGCGATGGCCACTGGGATCGCCGCGGTCTGGTTGTAGGCCATGTACAATCGGGCAAGACCAGCCACTACAGCGGCTTGATATGCAAGGCTGCAGATGCAGGCTACAAGGTGGTGATCGTTTTGGCCGGCATGCACAACAACTTGCGTTCGCAGACGCAGATGCGACTGGAGGAGGCTTTCCTCGGCTACGAGACCAGCGCGCTTGATGGCGAGACTCTCCAGCCTGTAGGAGTCTACGAGTTCAATACAGACCCGGAAATACGCCCGAACTGCGCAACGAACCGTACGGAGAAGGGTGATTTCAGCACTAGAGTGGCCAGAAACCTAGCGATCACGCCTGAGCAACGTCCGTGGCTTTTCGTTGTCAAGAAGAACAAGACGGTACTCGAACGCCTTCTAGGTTGGATCCGCAATCATGTGGCTAACACACAGGACCGCGAGACGGGCCGACGTATCGTAACCAACCTCCCGTTGCTCCTTATCGATGACGAAGCAGACAATGCGAGCGTTGATACCAATGAGATAATACTGGACGAGAATGGAAAGCCGGACGAGGAGCATCAGCCGACGACCATCAACCGACTCATCCGGCGCATTCTTCACAGTTTTTCCCGCTCGGCATACGTTGGCTACACTGCAACACCGTTTGCAAACATCTTCATTCATGAGAAGGCTGAGACTCGCGAGGAGGGTCCCGACCTGTTTCCAGCTGCCTTTATCGTCAGCCTTGCAGCCCCCTCGAACTATGTCGGTCCCGCCAAGGTATTCGGCACCCTGGGAGATAACGGTCGGAATAAAGCACTGCCGCTTTTCCGGCTGGTCTCGGACCATTGCACGTCCGATGGATTTGGGGGGTGGCTACCTCCAAATCACAAGAATGGCTTTCATCCGCTGTACAATGGCAAGGAAGAGCTCCCTCCCTCGCTGAACGAAGCAATCGATGCATTCATTCTGGCTTGTGTTGTGCGAGAGCTCCGTGGGCAAGGGCGAAAGCACTGCTCCATGCTTATCCACGTAACACGTTTCACTTCTGTACAGAAGGCTATCCATTCCCAGGTGCAGGATAGGATGCGGCATCTGAAACAGAGACTTCTACGTCGAATTGACCATCAACCCATCGTCTCGGCCCTTCGCCAGCTTTGGGAAAAGGACTTCCTGCAGGCAACGAAGCAGATGGCCGTTAGCTTCCCAGAAATCGAACCTTTCGAGGACATTGCCTGGGAACAGGTCGAGGCACTACTTCCCAATGTGATCGCCGACATCCAGGTCCGAACCATAAATGGGACCGCAAGGGATGCACTTGACTATGCAGACAACCGGGAAAACGGCTTGAAGGTGATTGCTATCGGGGGAGACAAGCTGTCACGCGGTCTCACCCTGGAAGGCTTGACTGTCAGCTATTTCCTCCGCGCATCCAAGATGTATGACACCCTCATGCAGATGGGGAGATGGTTCGGGTATCGGCCGAGATATATGGATCTTTGTCGACTCTACACAACCAGTGATCTCGTGGAGTGGTTTGAGCATATTGCGGACGCGTCGGAAGAGCTTCGCGAAGAATTCGATTTCATGGCAGATAGCGGGGCGACTCCGCGGGAATATGGCCTCAAGGTGCAGTCTCACCCCGTGCTGATGGTGACTTCACGGCTGAAGATGAGAACAGCCAAGGACTTGGATCTCTCATTCAGCGGCCATCTTCTTGAAACGGTAACCTTTCACCGTGAACCGGAGGTTCTTGAGAAGAATTTGGCTGCCACCAAGAGGTTCATCTCGGCTCTTGGCAATCTGGGAAAGCCGCGAAAACCGCAACAATATCGGAACGGGGTCCTCTCAGAATGGGAAGGGTACCTGTGGGAATCCGTGCCTTACCAAGAGATAGTTGATTTTCTCAACTGCTATCAATGCCATCCCAAGGCGAAAAAGGTCGACAGTCTTCTTCTTTCTCAATTCATAAGTTCAATGGTTACCGAGAATGAGCTGACGAGTTGGACCGTCGCCCTCATTGGGGGTGGGAGCTCACGTAAACCGCTCAGGCTTGATGAAGGTATCTCTGTCGAGATGCTTCAGCGCACGGCGCATGGGAAATACCAGGACCGCTACTCCATCGGCCGGCTCATGTCGCCGAGAGACGAGGCCATCGACCTGGACGATAGGGCCTGGATGGCTGCTCTCGCGGAGACGCGCCGCGTGTTCCGCGCTGATCCTGCGAGAAATGCTTCGAAGGAAGAACCGGACCTGCCCAATGGGCCTGCCATTAGGCGAATCCGGGGTTTTGGAGCCAACGGCGTTTCAGCCCGCCCTGATCGAGGCGTCCTTTTCATTTATGCGATAGACCCCCAAAGCGCGGGGGAGGATGCCGGCCTTCTGGCATCATCTCCAGCCGTCATAGGCTTTGCAATCAGCTTTCCTGCCAGTCATTCTGGAACCACTGTCAGATACAAGGCCAACAATACGTTATGGGAACAAGAATATGGCGGCGCCGAGTAATATTGACGGTCTCCACGCCGCGTGGCGCGCCCTTGCCGGCGCGGGTGGCGGTGAAGGATGGAACACCATCCGGTTGAGCATTAGCTCATCCTGCACGGTGTTGGCCGGGAGGCGCTCTCCCGGAGACGCGGAGGCAATCCTGGTTGGCTTCCGTCATGTCAAGGCCATACCTGAATCCCAGCTTCCTCAAGGTCACGGCTTTGAGGTCATCCGGCTCCGCGATGATCCTATCGGCGGAAATCGGACCTGGCTCGCGCTGGCGCGCAGGGCCGGGGGCAGTCCCGAGCTCTTCGCTATGATGGCAGAAGACTTGGTACGACTGATCGACGGATGCGAGGCTGTCGAGGACGCTGCCATTCTTCAGCGTTTCCTTGCTCGCATCCGAACTTGGCAGGACTTCATGGACAGGCACAGGGAAGGTATTCTTTCCGAGGAGGCTGAGCTCGGATTGTTTGGGGAACTGATTGTTCTTTCAGAGATGATCGACGCAGGTGTCCCGGTAAAAGACGCTCTTGATGCTTGGCTCGGGCCGCTGGAGGGGCTGCAGGATTTTGTACTGGGCAGCGGAGGAATGGAGGTCAAGGCAACCCTTTCCGGGGCGGGATTTCCTGCAACAGTCTCCTCTCTGGAACAACTTGACGATACATTGCGGCAGCCTCTCTTCCTGGCTGCAGTTCGGCTTTCACTCCACCCCTCAGGGAAAACGCTTCCCGTACTTGCGGATGATATCAAGCAAAGGCTGCGGGAAACCCCTGCAATGCTGGAGACCTTTGATGTGCGGCTGATGCAGGCAGGACTGCTTCCGACGTGTACAGGCCGATATTCGCGTAGTTTCCTGAAGCTGTCGCTTGTTGTACTGCCGGTCACCGACACATTTCCGCATCTGACGCGCAGCAAAGTTCATCCGGCCATCAGAAGAGCCCGCTACGAGATCGATCTCGATCTTGCTGAGACAAGGGACATCGGGTTGGCGGGTGCGCTTGAATTAATGGAGGCTATTTGAATGGAGCTTGAGGAATTCCTCGTGCAGACACGGGCAGAGGTTAAGGAAGCGATCTCCGACCGTCTCACCTCGCCCGGAAGTTCGTTTCCCTACGAGGAGACGATCTTTACCGAGGTTGTCATGGAGCACATGTCGGAAGTAGGCATGACCTTTGAACCGGAAGCCTGTCACTACTCGGCGACTGTAGGTAATGCAAAGCTTCGCCTGAGTGGGTATGCGGTATCAGAGGAGGCAGATCAACTTGATCTATTCGTTAGCCTTTACGAAGGCGCTGAAACGATTACACCGATCTCCGACACAGAGACCAAGACTGCTGCCGAGCAATGTCTTCGCTTTCTGTCGAAATGCGCCGAGGGTCGCCTTGCCTCTACGATGGATCAATCGAATGACGCCTATAGGCTCGCGCTCACTATACACGAGAGCTACCCCTCCCTGGATCAAATCCGCATTTACGTTCTTACGGACAGACAAGCCAAGGCCAAGAACTTTAAGGCGCGGGAGATACAGGGCAAGACCATCAAGCTTGAGGTCATGGATATTGAGCGTCTCTGGCGGCATTGGTCGGCCGGCAAGCCGCGGGACGAACTCATGGTGAACTTCCAGGAGGTATCCGGAGGCGCGCTGCCATGTGTGTATATACCCGGAGAGATGGCAGACTACGATTATGCTCTGACGGTGATTCCGGGAGAGGCGCTGCGTTTCATATACGAAAAGTATGGTTCTCGCTTGCTTGAGGCCAACGTCCGCTCATTTCTCAGCGCTACCGGCAAGGTGAACCGGGGCATCCGCGATACACTGAGGGAGAGCCCCGAGCGGTTCATGGCCTACAACAATGGTATCGTGCTGGTTGCCGACGAAATGCATCTTGGTCGCACCCCTGACGGTGCGCCTGGCATTTTGTGGTTGAAGGGCATGCAGATCGTCAATGGCGGCCAGACAACGGCCTCCATCTACTTCACAAAGAAGAGGACCCCCGAGACCGATCTCTGTCGCGTTCGTATCCCGGCAAAAATAATTGTTCTCCACTCCGGTGACACCGTCAAGGAGGAGGGCTTGATCTCTGATATATCCAAGTACGCTAATAGCCAGAACTCCGTTAAGTTGTCGGATCTTTCGGCGAACAGGCCGTTCCACATCAAGACTGAACAGCTGTCTCTGGCTACCTATTGCCCGGACGGCGTCAGCCGATGGTTCTACGAGCGTGCGGCGGGAAGCTACAACACAATGCTGGCGCGCGAGGGCACAACACCAGCCAAACTCAAAAAGCTGAAGGAAGGTATTCCCACCTCACGCAAGATCACCAAGACCGATTTGGCGAAATTTCTGACAGCATGGGATTGCAAGCCTCAGTTGGTCAGTCTTGGGGCTCAGAAGAACTTCGAGCGCTTCATGGACGGTCTCATGGACGGAGCCGGTGAGGGAGGCAAGCCTCTTCCCGATGTGGCAGCCTACAAAAGGATGATCGCGAAGGCTATCATCTTCAAGTCGACCCAGAAGCTCGTGAGACCGATGTTCCCGGCATTCCAGGCGAATGTGGCTGCCTATACGGTGTCCATTCTCTCCATGCGCACCGGCGAAAGGCTCGATCTTGAGCGCATCTGGCAACAGCAGGCCATCTCTCCAAGATTGCAGGAGCAGATCCAGATCTGGGCGAGAGAGATCAACCAAGCCCTTCATCGAACGGCAGAAGGGAGAATGGTGTCAGAATGGGCGAAGAAAGCGGAATGCTGGGACGCCGTCCTCAAGAGTGCAATGTCCGCTCCGCTCGCGGATTTGCCGGAAATGCGATGAGAACAACAGCATGAATGTGTTTCCGCACGATCGGCTTGACACTGCAGACCTACACATCGATGCGGTATATGAAGGTGGGCGCAACGGCAACGCAGGGGACGATCCGCTTCCCAGCCTGCTGGGAGTCAGCAACCAGGGAGGATTTCGGATACTGGGATCGCGGGAGTCCCCAAGACTGGTGGTGATTACAACCAGCATGATGGATCCCGAGTGGCCTGACAATCTAGATCCGGAAACAGGGGTCTTGACCTATTATGGCGATAACAAGCAGCCCGGACGAGAACTCCACGACACCCCCCGGTACGGCAATCTCCTTTTGAGAAACATGTTTGAAGCACTGCACACGCATCAGCGAAGCAGAGTCCCCCCTATTTTGATATTTGCCAGCAATGGGAAGTACAGGGATATGACTTTCAAGGGACTGGCTGTCCCTGGCACCATTAGCCTTACAGCGCTGGAGGACTTGGTTGCCGTGTGGAAGATCTCTTCCGGGAAACGATTCCAGAATTATCAGGCGAAGCTCACGGTGCTGGATGTTGCGGGACTGTCCCGGCGATGGTTGAGCGTGCTACGGGCCAACGGTGATTGGCGAAAGGACGCCCCGGAACTGTGGCTTGAGTGGGTGGAATCGGGGCTTTATCGTCCTCTGAAAGCAGCTCGGTCGCTGGAAATACGCAACCGAAGAGAGCAGATGCCCGACCACGAATCAGACACCGCACTCCTGGAGATTCTTCTGGGCCGTTTTCGGGAGTCACCGCACGGGTTCGAGGCTTGCGCAGCCAATATTGTGCGGTTGTTTCTTGGCGATCAAGTTACGTCTATCGACCTTACGCGTCCCTCCAGAGATGGTGGACGGGATGCCTTGGGCAAGTACATGGTTGGTCGAGGAATGTCATCCGTACTCGTTGATTTCGCGATGGAAGCGAAATGTTACGACTCGTCCAATTCAGTTGGCGTTAAAGACATTTCGAGACTGATATCGCGCCTTCGGCACCGCCAATTCGGTATTCTTGTGACAACTTCGTGGGTTCACTCGCAGGCATACAAGGAGATCAAGGAAGACGGCCATCCGATTATAATAATATCGGGTGGGGATATTATAAGAATACTTAAGGAAAAGGGTATAAACTCTCGACAGAACATGCTTTCATGGCTCATCTCTCTCCAAGAATAGAAGTGTTAGGTGATGATTGACGGCATATCCCGACGCCACAAAGGCGATATTATGTCTCCCGAGAAGCGAAGTGCCGTAATGGCGTGCATCAAGGGCCGAGACACCGCTCCTGAGCGGGCAATAGCTCGAGCCTTTGAGGCAGAGGCACTCGGCGCCTGGGAGTGCCACGCTCGCGACCTGCCAGGGCGACCTGACTTCGTTTTCCGGCCTGAACGGGTAGCCGTGTTCGTGGACGGGGACTTCTGTCACGGCTGGCGTTTTCCTCAGTGGAGAGACAAGCTTTCCGAAAAGTGGGAAGCGAAGATCGAGGGAAACCGGCGCCGGGACACGCGCAACCATCGACGTTTACGCCAGATGGGTTGGAGGGTGATTCGAATCTGGGAACATCAGGTGGATCGAGATCCATCCATCTGTGTGTCGCGAGTGAAACAGGCGCTCATGCAGCAATCAGCTTCGGACCATGAGATGGCGGCAACAACCTGGCGCAATCGGCAGGAACCTGGTAAACAAGTACCATGAGGCTGAGAACACTTGACTTATTTTGCGGTGGCGGCGGAAGCAGCTGGGGGGCCATGAACGCGGGCGCCGAGATCGTCTGCGGAGTCGATGCATGGCAGCTCGCAACTTTGACCTACAGGGACAACTTCCCCAAGGCGCGGGTGATAGAAAAAGTTCTTGATCAAGACTCCGAAGTATCGATGCTTGGGGACATAGGCAAAATAGACCTTATACTAGCGTCACCGGAGTGTACCAACCACACCTGTGCCAAGGGCAATCGACCTCGGGATGAGAACAGCAAAAGGACAGCACTTTACGTTATCAATTTTGCGCGGGAGCTCAATCCTCGATGGATAGTTCTCGAAAATGTCGTGAGCATGAGGAATTGGCACGGCTATGATCCGCTCATTACCGACCTTGAAGAGCTAGGCTATAATGTTCTGCCGCAGGTGCTTGATTCAGCTGCTTTCGGGGTGCCGCAGACTCGGCGGCGCCTTTTCCTGTTGTGCGATCGGGAGGTGATGCCGCAACCTGTACTTGGCGCTTTCCCCAACATGCGCACGGGCCCAACGGCGAGAGACATCATAGACTTCGACGGTCCCTGGAAATCCGGGCCGTTGTATACGAGCCGTCGCGCGCCCGACACGCTTGCACGTGCCCACAGAGCCATAGCTGCTCTAGGAGAGGGAGTACCATTCCTGATCGTGTACTATGGCACCGATGGCAGTGGCGGTTGGCAGCCGCTGGATCGTCCGTTGAGAACACTCACCACATTGGATCGATTCGGTTTGGTCACATGGAGGAACGGGACTCCGATGCTACGGATGCTTCAGGTCCCCGAGTTGCGGCGCGCCATGGGGTTCGATTCAGGATATCGCACCAACTTGGGCTCACGCCGAGAGCGCGTAAAGCTGTTGGGGAATGGGGTTTGTCCGCCCGTGATGCAGGCCGTTGTCAAATCCCTTACAGGCAGTAGAAAAGCCTCAAGGATGCCAAAGCGCGTTCTCACGCCAGGAGAAGCCGCACTGGCATCCGCTTGATCGTCCCTCAGCGCTGAGAAAGCTGCCTTGAACACTAGGGTTCAATCCCGCGCGAAATCTACCATGCTGGTGATGGCATCGGAAGCTTGCTCCGAGCATGCGGCACAGTTTTATGAAGCGTCTGGACGAAAATGTAATTCTTTGAGAGAAGTAACATATGTCCAAGGTGAAGGATCCGATCTTATTTTCTGCGCATTTCGGATTAAGTTCGGAAATGCTTGCTAAAGTTGGGCTTATTGATCCCTTCCTGGATGTGGATACGCAGCTTTTTATCGATCCAGTGCTTCTGGAAAAGTCCGGAAATCCAATCATCAAAACTGAGGCCCAGCAAGCTTTTCGGGATCACTTCAACAATTTTGTGAGGCTTCTTGTTATTTCGAAAGCAGAAGGTGACGCTGCATGGCGTGCTGCGCAACGCCTGCTTGATCTTCGTGAACCCCCCGAAAATGGTCTGGGCTACGGCGGCAGCGGCAGGTCAGGAAGTTCACGTCCTGATGAGGTTCGAGATGCAATTATGCGTACAGCAAAGGAGATCATCGAGCTGGGATCAAACGATCCGGAAATGATTTCTCTTATGGGATTCTTTGAAGAGCGAGTAGGGCCTGATACGATTAGCGATTTCACGACAAGGGTAATCGCGGGTCAACTCGCCAAGATCACCGAAGCTTTTTGTACCCAGCATGGCATTCCCACCAAGAAGCAAGATGGAGGGCAGGAACACGCACTGCCGCACTTCCTTAACTCGAACGGCGTTGAAAAAACCATTGTACTTGTGCCGCGCGACATTGTGCGAGAGCTTCCGGTTGCGAATGACTGGTCGGACATCGAAGCGGCGGCCTCCGCAAATAAGCGGATACGGGACCGCGTAAATGCATTCCTAGGTGGGATTATCAAACCGACTGTCTCTGACCGTAAAGCAGCCCTGCGCTCGGCGGCAATGGAGTCAGCTGAGATGTTTGATTTATTCCTCCAGTCGGTCAAGGACTTTGCAGGGCACTATGATTTCAATAAAGACACCCTCGGCTACTATCGCCTTAAGGCACTCCTGAGTAGCGATAAGAGTGGTTTCAGAACCGAGAAAAAGTACGATTTCTCAAGCGGAATAGAGTCAATTGTCGCAATGGTGCACGACACTATTTCTATGTTCAAGCATCATGTAGAAAAAGGAAATCTTTGGGAAGAACTGTGGGTCGATGGCGTCCCCAAGCGAGAGCGGGCCGCTCAGCTAATTTATTATGCTATGGCCGATTGCTTTTGTATTGCCAACGATATCGACATCTCGCCCGAAGCGAATATGGGCGGTGGGCCAATCGATTTTAAGTTCAGTAAGGGCTACCAGGCTCGGGTGCTAGTTGAGATGAAAAGGTCCCAAGGCGCTGTCCGACATGGTTATGAAAAGCAGCTGGAGTTTTACAAGGAAGCCGCCCGAACTTTTCATGGCATATTCGTAATCGTCGATTTTGGCGATCTTGGAGACAAGCTTGCTCTGATTCGGGCTATTCGAGCGGAGCGATTGGAAGCTGGGGAACACGCGTCTGACATAGTCGTCATCGACGCAAGGCGGAAGTTGTCTGCGAGCAAGCGTCAATAGCTCTGCGTCAGGCCTGACGAAGCCAGTACGGAGTGCCATCACTGACGCCCGAGGAGTGACAAGACTGGGGCCGTTGCTCTCTCCGATTTCTCAGTATAACATAAAGGACGTTATGTAATATAGACGCAGAAAGTAGGAGAGCTGGTCTTTGGTTGTATTAATAAAAGTTATTACGATTGCATAAGAGCGGATTACGTCTTAATATTGGCGCACAAGGAAAGCGCCTTTAATGTCCAATACTACACGCTTCAGCGTCAGCCTGAATAACGACAAGGGCGCCGCCTTGCGGGCTTTGGTTGAAAGCGGTGTTTATCCGTCCCTGAGCTCTGCATTCGATTCCGCCGTGGACAATCTGCTCGAACTGGAGCGCCAGCGCAAAGCCTGGTGGGAGGAAATCGCCCGGCGTTGTGACGAAGCTGAGGCTCACCCGGAACGGCTACTCAGTCTTGAGGCGTTCGTCCGGGGGCTGGAGGAACAGATTGAACAGGATGAAGCTGGTATGCCAGCGTGAAATCCCGTCGTTTCCAGCTTACCCCCGAGGCGCAACAGGATATTCGGGAGGCGTGGCGTCTTGTTCGCAGGCGTGATGGAAAGGAAAGGGCCGACGCGCTCAAAAACCGCATCCTGGGATTCATCGTCAGCCTGAGCGAACTTGCAGAGATCGGTACCCGTCACGAAGAATTTCGACCCGGCTTTCGTAGCAGCGGGGTTCCCGGCCTCAGAACCGTGTGCGTTTTTTTCGTCGTTTCCAGTGACATGGTGACTGTCGTTGGGGTCAGTTATCTGGGTCGGAACGTCCTGGACAGGTTGGAAGAACGAGAGTCTTATGAGGCTTGGTTCAACCGCGAGGCAAACAGGGCTATTGCCAAGGCTGATGCTGGAGGGCCATTTGTGCCCCATGACGAGGTCATGGCGCGCTCCAAGTCACGGATCGAGGCTGACAGGAAGGGATGAGCTACGAGATTATCCCTCCCGGCGCTTTTCCCGTTTTGGAACATGAGGGCGGTCCCGCCCTCGCCCGTGCCGAGGAATTCTTCTTCGCCCACATCGAGAACCCAAACACGCGAGCCGCATACCAGCGGGCCGTCAAGGTCTTCTTCCTGTGGATCCGCAAGCGGGGCTTGGAGCACTTTTCGCAGGTGACGCCGGTGGTCGTCTCGCAATGGGTTCAGGAGATGAAGGCCTCCGACCTGGAAACCGCCACCATCAAGCAGCGGCTCGCCGCCGTGAAGGGCTTTCTTGACTACCTCGCCACCGGCGGCGTCATCCCCACCAACCCGGCCATCAGCGTCCGTGGCCCCAAATACAGCGCCACACGCGGCAAGACGCCGGTTCTCACCGGCGCCCAAGCCGCGCAGCTCCTGAACGCCATCGATGTCACCACCACGGCCGGGCTCCGCGACCGCGCGCTCATTGCGCTCATGACCTACACCTTCGCGCGCATCGGCGCGGTTACTCACATGACGGTGGGGGATCTTTTCCATGAGCGGAATCGCCTCTGGGTTCGCCTGCACGAAAAGGGCGGCAAGCGGCATGAAATGCCCTGCCATCACACCCTTGAGGAATACCTCCGCGACTACCTTGAAAAAACCGGGCTGGACGGTCAGTCGGCGCGGCCGCTGTTTCCTTCCCTGTCGCGTTCCCGTGAACTCACCAACCGGCCCCTGCATCGGGTGGAAGCCTGGGCGATGGTACGGCGCCGCGCCCAAGCCGCAGGGCTTAAAACGGCCGTGGTGAACCACACCTTCCGCGCCACCGGTATCACCAGCTACCTCGAAAACGGCGGCGTCCTCGAACGTGCGCGGGCGATGGCCAACCACTCGTCTACCCGCACCACCCAGCTCTATGACCGGCGCAATGACCGGGCTACTCTGGATGATGTGGAGCTTATTAGGTTGAGCTAGCGTGTGAACCACATCCGCCATGCAATTCCAACATCCAACTTTAGATTTGCATGAGGATGCCAAAGTCATACCCCAATAGAAACTCGTTACCCTATCTAGATCAGCCCCGAAATGCCGGGTACTTTTACTTCGCAAATGAAAGTATCCGATATTTTTTATCCAACGATCACTTGATTCATCCCTTCTAAACTATGGAAGTAAATACTCGATCATTCTTGTGACCGGCGCACGCTAGGTTGGGAAGTCCACCCTGCTCCGTCACACCCTGCCCGATGCTGAATATGTGACCCTTTAGCTCTCCCTCGGCTTGGTCACCAGCAACACTCACAAGTCGTCTTTTGAGGAAACGCGTGGCCATTCGCACTCCGTCAGTGATGGTCACTTATCTTAGAAATTAGCATAAGGCCAAATTTTTACAGCCCTCCCGAATATCTCGGCGACACGCTCCCGAATTTCTACCTCACCCCACTGACTCTTCTCACAGATCCATCGATTTAAACAGAAATGGCTCTCTTCTAGTAATTTTTTCTTGTCTGCGAATTTAAGATTAGATAGCTCGCTATTATATGCAGTTATGGTCAAATTCCCTATGTTATCAATCAAGCGCTCATGAACCTCTTCGGCGTTCTGACCTAATGCTGCTCGCCAGGCCTCTGTCAAGGTCTGCGGCATTATGTGTTCTATAGTAGCAAGTTCAAAGGATGCACGCTCTTTGTTAGGATAGGAGACCTCAAGCGATTCCAGAAGAAATCTACAGCGATCTATTGGCCCTGCATAAGCACGGTAGCGATATAAAGATTCGTGAAATTCTTCGTCCTTTGGCCACCTGCGGCCGCTTGCACCGGCAGCAAGCTTTTCACATAGCCAACTTGCAATATCACCTTCTTCAGGCATATCCTTAGCAACAGAGAGGAATATTTTCTTGAGCTGATTTGTTGGCACGGCACAAACGGCGCGACGCACGGCGAATGATTCAATAATCTTAAGGCAGGAAACGATATTCTCTGTGGTTACCTTCGACTTTGAATGGCAGATCAAGAGTTTTAAAACAAAGGGCGAAGCTGTCGCTATCTCCCAACGAAGAAGACGTTTTAACCGCTCTGCAATTTTGGCTTCAGTCGCCGAAGATAATCCAACAATTATCGCATAAAGTGAAGAGGCAGAATGAATTTCATGAAGCTCCTTCATGACCTCCTTGTCTGGAATATTCAGTAATCGCTTTTTTAATACGGCATAGATTGACGATTTGGCGACTTCCTCGCCTGACTGCATCAAATATTGTCGCATAAATTCTGTTAGGTGATCACCCAATGCATTCTGCATGGGTAACCACGCCGACTCATATGCCTTTTGTTGATCATCGGCACGCAATCGAAGTAGGATATAGTTGCGAATAAGATCAGCTTGTGTTAGTGGCGCGCCCTTCGCGTTAAGGCTTTCAAAAATTAAGTATGGATCATCGAATTCCCCCAAATGAATCGCTACAACGGTGAGTCGATTCCTTATAGCATCATCCATCCGGATAAAATCAATGGGCTCGCCGTCAGAATCAGTGCCCCTTAATTTCTCACAAAAAAAGACGAATGCCTCTGAAAAGCGCCCAGGAGGGAGCGAAGACCCAGCTATAAGAGCTTGGAATGCTGGCCGATCCGGCTGCGTGGGAAGAAGCTTGTAGAAGTCCAGGCCATCGTCATCGTCATTGACGAGCAATTTTGTTAATTTATTGTATAATTTTCTGAGCTGTTGATCATCGTCTTTTACCATCGCACGTAACGCGCATATTAAAATGGTAACTGTAGTAAGTCGTTGTAGATGCTGTCATAGCCCATTTCGGTGCCCGCCTCACGCCGAAGGTCAATCAGAACCCGGCCCACCCCCATACGGCGGTAGCGGCTATCCACATACATCCGCCAGTGGGATGCCGCGCTGTCCGGGTTGGGGAAACGCCCCTTCGTCAATGCGACGATATCCGGGCGGGAGCTGAGGGCACGCAAGCCTGCCGTGCCAATGATGTCGTCCTCTGCGTTCAGCAGAACGAAGAAGGCTCCGCGCTGTTCAGGAAAATAGGGAGAATCTTGCTCCGGAAGGGTATCCAGATCCCCATGCCAGTCGGGGCGATAGCTATACCCGTAGACCTCATTGATCATTCGCAGGCAAAAGGCCCGCGCTCCCTCCCGCACATGACGCGGAGTATCGTTTTGCAGGCGAATGACGCGGATGCCTGAAGGTAATGGGGCGGCCATCGGCCGAACATAGCCGCCTCCCCGGCAAAAACTACCATAATCTGTATGGGGTTTTACGGCTGACAGTCGTCGCTTCTGAAGTAAACGACAGAATTATTTCTTACAAAAGGGTTCCGTCGCCAAACGCGGCTTCGGAGATTACCCGCCGCCCTTCTTCCGACAGTTCCGCCCATCCGGCGGGACGGGCCTCCCAAAACGCCGCAAGCTCTGGGTCCAGCGCCTTCATGCCGCCGTCGCTGCCCTCTGATGCGGATGTCGCACCGGGAACGCGGCGCGGCTCGGCAACGCCTGGCTTCAGGGCGACGCCCGGCCCGTGCGTGTCACCCGGCATCAGGAACATGATCCCGGCCTCCTCCAGCGCGCGCTGGACGGCCGCCACGGTCGGCCCGTGCGACGCTTCGCCTGCCTCGATGCGGATGATGGTGTTCCGGTGGACGCCTGCGATCTCGGCGAGCTCGCGCACGGTCAGGAGCAGCGCGGCCCGCGCCATGCGGAACTGGGTGGGTGTGACAGAGACTTTAGTCACTTGAATGTGCCATTGTCATATGATAATAATCCATGAAAGTGACACTAGCACAATCTGTTGGCGGCTGACCATGTCCCTGTGTGTGCAGGAGCTCAAGAGCGTTTGCGCGCTGCTTTCCCGCGCGCGGGTCTTCATCGAAGACGCGCTCATCGTTGCCGAGAACGGCAACGATGTCGCCGTGACCGCGAAGGTCAAGACGCTGCTGTTCCGGGCCAAGGATGTGCAGGGCGAGATGGACGCCCGTCTTGCGGCTGCGGAGCGAGATGAGCGGCGCGATGCTTAGGCCGCTACGCGGCAGCGACTACATAAAATTAAACAATTCATTTTTAATTTTCCTTCCATATAAACGACCCGAACCAAAAGCGAGGGCCATTCATGTCGGTCTATTCTCTTGAAAGACATCGATAATGGCTGGAGAAACTTCCAACGCGCTGATCAAAATAATCCCTGAAATGGGCGATCATATAAAAAGCAATGAGACAAAATCATTAAACGATCGAGGAAATCAAAGTCCAGAAACACCTGAGTTTTGGCAGCGTGTTCTCGAAGAGGCTCGTCAAGGAGGAGCTCAAGCTTGGACTTTTGATATTCGGATACCAAATCAGGGTGGCGACGCAACCCAGCCCGAAACCAAAGAAAACCTGACCGATCCCCTCCCCGCGATCAAAGAAAAATTGCAGATAGAAGTCGAAAAACATCGAAGAATCCGGGTTCTTACTAATACACTTTTCGTCGCCACGATATTTCAATCTATCGTTATATATACGTTTTGGGTAAGAGGTGCGGAGGCAACCGGACCCACGCCAGTCGAAGCTGTCATTGAAGTCCAGGACGAAGCCATACGAACACTTCAATTTGAGATCAATCGTTTGAGGCGACGGCAGCAGTCCTCTAAACCGTCGCGCAGTTCATGTGCGGGCGTTGTGAACGACACCCTCGATCAACTCGGCGCGCAGGTTCAAGGCAGGCTAATGGATTTGTTCAATTCCCAAGCCAAGCAACTCCTTACTCGAACAGAACGACCGACCACAAAACGTCTTGAGTGTGCAAGTGGTCCGGCATGCGAAAAGTGCCGATATTAGGCGTAAAGCTCTTACAGTTTAGTTTTCAGTAGCCTTCCCGGCAAAGGGCAGGTTTTCGGAGCCGTCCGTCACGGGCCGCCTACACCCCGCGCCCAGCGGGGCGGCCCGTGACGGCCTCCGCCTCGCCTGCCTCGGCCGGGGCAGGTTTTTGGTGGGTTCGGGCGGGTTGCCCTTCATCTGACACAGCATTTTCCCCATGACGCTGCCGCCCGACGCGGCAACGGCGCATCCGGAGGGATTCACCGGCAGAGGCGCGGATGCCAGACTGGCGCATGGCCGCGCCCCATCCCGCCACGCAGGAACTCCGCAAGATCGCGGGTGAGCGGTTCTTCCGGGTGTTCGACGACTGGCTTGAACTGGCCCTCGCGGCCTATGCCCGCGAGGAAGACCGGTACATGGAGGTGATCCGCCGCTACGGCCCGCGCGAAGCGGGCAAGGAGCATCCCGCCGACCACTTCGCCCACGCGCTCGGCGCCATCCAGCTGGAGATGCACAAGGACAACGAGACCGGCGAACTTCGCGACAATCTCGGCGAGATCTACGAGGCCGAAGGCGGCAATGAGCGCGCCATGTCGCAATATTTCTCGCCCATGCCGCTCTGCCGGATGATGGCGTCCATGCTCATCGATGACACAACACCCGAACGGGCCTCCATCGCCGACCCCGCCTGCGGTAGCGGGCGGATGCTCATGGCTTGCATCCCGCTTCGGCCCAAGGGGTATTTCTTCGGAGTGGACCTCGACCGCACCTGCGCCAAGATGGCGGCGCTCAACATGCTCTGGCGCAATGTGGATTCCACCATCATCTGGGGCGATACGCTGCGCCTCAAGGGGCGCGGCGGCTGGGCCATCGCCTCCACCATCCTCGGCGGCCAGCTCCGCTGGCTCGCCGAGCCGGAAGCGCAGAAGCTGCTGGAGGATTCCGTGCGGAAGATGCAGCCTCAGCCCGGCCCCGAGCCCGCACCTGTCATCGTTCCCGCCCGTGAGGGCAAGCGTGGGCAGTTTGAGATGGATATCTGAGGGGGTCACTTCCTGCCGCGCAGCCGTGCGATCGTGCTGGCATGGACACCATAGTGGCTGGCGATGGCGCGGTAGGTTTCCTTCCGCGCAAGGCGTTCCAGAATCTCCGCGCGGGCCTCGGCGCTGAGTTTCAGGGGCGCACCGAACCGGACGCCTCGTCTGCGGGCAGCTGTCCGGCCCTGCGCGGCCCGCGCCACAATCCGTTGCCGCTCGTCCTCGGCCAATGCCGACAGGAACGCCAGCAGCCCCTTGCCGACCGGGCTTGTCAGGTCAAGATAGGCGCGGTCGAGCACCCGGATGGTCGCTCCCTTGCGGGCGATGCGGTTGATGATGGCAAGCCCGTCGCTCATCGAGCGTGTTGCCCTGTCCCATTCCGCCAGCACCAGAACATCCCCCGACTTCAGCAGCCGCAAGGCCTGTTCGAGCTTCGGCCTGTTGCGCGTATCCCGCCCGGATGCCTTTTCCTTGAAGATCCTTTCGCAACCCGCCTCCCCCAGCGCCGCCATCTGGCGGTCAAGGTTCTGCGTGTGCGTACTGACGCGGGCATATCCGATAAGCATGGGGGCGCACCCTGCGGAAGTACTGGATGACGGTCAAGAATTGTTGTTCGTGATTAAAAACCACGTTGAGAATAAGCTTAGACCATTTTACGGAAGTTAGGATATTTGCAACACGCGTTATTGCCACAAGATACGGCAACTTCATTACGGCGATACTTGTGTCCCTATGCGACAAACGTATAAATGGACACATGTTTTTATTTACGAGCTCCACCATGCAGGCAAAACGTACCGTCCGGCACAGCCGTTGCACTATTCCTGATTTGTGGATGCGCCTGCTGCGATCGCCTTCGTCCTCCGGGAACCCAAAGCGATGGCGCTGCCACTGCTTAGGCGCGTCAGCGATCCGTGTGGTGCTTGTCGTTTTCGGGCTTGCCGGTTTTGCCGTGCCTGTGCTGGCGCTGTCTTTCGACAAGATCGCATTCATCTCTTCAACGCTTGGCGACGTCTCCAACCGGGTCTGCGTCGGGGGCTACACCTCCACAAAGCAAGCCGACATCGGCTGCCCGGCTTACGGGCCGTATCTCACCAGCGGCGGGCTGCTGGGGGTAGGTACGTCTTCGCCAACCGCGACGTTGCAGGTTTCGGGCAGCTTCATCGTCTCCACCAGCGCCCAACCAGTCACTCTCCCCACCTTATATGTGGGAACAAGTGGGGTGTATTTACCAAGGGTAGGGGTAGGAACATCGTCGCCACAAAACGCTTTTGTTGTTTCTAATGGGGGACAGGAAGGGATTGAGTTCTCCCCAAGGACGTTACCAAATATTAATGATATTATATCCGTAAATCGCGTTGACAGTACTTGGATGACACTTCGTTACCGCGCACTGGAACATCTCTTCATTGCAAACAATTATGAGATAATGCGGATTACAGCCTCCGGCAACGTCGGCATCGGCACAGCGACCCCCACCACAGCCCTCGAAGTCTCCGGCACAGTAAACGCTACCCGTTTCGTGGGAGACGGCAGCGGGCTGACGGGCCTTGCCGCCAGCGGAGACCGCATCACCAGCGGCACCACCGCCGTCACAGTTAACAGCGCCACCTCCACCATCAGCTTCACCACCAACGGCAGCGTGGCGAACTATTTGGATTCCTCCGGGCGCCTCGTCACCACCGGGATTTCTGTCACCACAAACCAGCTTTCGGCGACCACGGGGTATTTTTCGGGGAATGTAGGCGTATCAGGAGCGCTTAATCTCGATGGAGGTATGCCAACAATCAACATGGGCCGTGGCTGGCACAACTATATTCAAGCCACAGCAACAGGTGGAAACCTTGTATTGGGAACTACTGCGGGAAGCATGCTATACCTATGGTCTAATGGTAATGTTGGCATCAATACGGGTTCGCTTAGCCCTACCGCCAAGCTA
>NZ_JFZJ01000047.1 GCF_000636015.1 Rhodomicrobium udaipurense JA643 | reverse complement strand
AAATTCGCGGAACGCGACGGTTACGGCAATGCGTCTTGCGTGCCCGACATCGCGCATCAGACCGAGCATCGCGCCGGAGTCGATCCCGGCCGATAGGAAGATCCCGACATCGACATCGGCGAGGAGATGCGCGCGCATGCTGTCGCGGACCGCATCGCGCACGACGGGGCCGATCTCCTGCCGCCCGGCTGCCGCGCGCGCGCGCTCGCAGAGAACGGCGGCGATGCTCGCAAAAGCGACGGGGGCCTCCGCGCCGCTTCCCTCGCGCACGAGGATCGAATGCCCGGCGGGCACGGCCTTCACGTCGCGATAGAGCGTGAACGGTTCCGGCACCGCGCCCCAGAGATGAAAGCCGACGATACCTGCCGGGTCCGGCTCACGCGCCACGGCACCGCCAGCGAGCAGCGCCTTGACCTGACTCGCGAAGCGAAACGCCCCGCCGTCGTCGGCATAATAAAGGGGCTTGATGCCATAGGGGTCGCGCGCGAGGAAAAGCGTGCGGGCGTGCGCGTCCCAGATCGCGAAAGCGAACATGCCGCGCAGATCATGCACCATCTCCGCACCCTTCTCGGCGTAAAGGTGCAGCAGGATTTCCGTATCGGAATGGCTGCGGAAGATGTGTCCCCGCGCTTCGAGCGAGCGGCGCAAATCGAGGTAGTTATAAATTTCGCCGTTGAACGTG
The DNA here is from genome assembly GCF_000636015.1 of Rhodomicrobium udaipurense JA643. Taxonomy (GTDB): domain Bacteria; phylum Pseudomonadota; class Alphaproteobacteria; order Rhizobiales; family Rhodomicrobiaceae; genus Rhodomicrobium; species Rhodomicrobium udaipurense. The sequence goes on along the minus strand of NZ_JFZJ01000047.1, from coordinate 24,270 downwards.
ACGGTGAAGCGGCCATCCGCGCTGTGCATCGGCTGCGCGCCCGCCTCCGACAGGTCGATGATCGCAAGGCGCCGATGCCCAAGACCGAGGCGGCCGCAATCCGAGAGCCAGACACCGGCACCGTCCGGGCCCCGCGCTGTCATTTGGTCTCTCGTAGCGAGGAGTTCCCCTCGATCGACCTCAAGCGCTGCTGGACGATAAGAATAAGCGCCGTTTATGCCGCACATGGAGAGGTTCGTCCCCTCGGAAAACTGACAATAAAGGCGACGAACGCCCCTCTGAAACTGCTCGGAGCTAAAAACTTCAGCCGAACGCCAGCAACAAGGCTCCGTTGCTTCACGCGAAGCCAAAACAGTTCCGCGTTCATGCAAGCGCGGTTCAGACGACTACTCGTCTACGCCGCCGGTTGCACCGTCCGCAAGCAGTTTATCCGAATTGGATTAAATCTTTTGGGGATCGAAAGCGCCAAAAGCGGGCGAGCGTGGCCTCAACCGCCCACGCGAAGCGCCGCCGCTGCCTTTGCGAGCGCCGAGATCGACGCCCAGTCCCCTTCGGCGATGCGCGCGCGGTTCACCATCCACGACCCGCCGACGCAAATCACGTTCGGCAGCTTGAGATAGCGCGACGCGTTGTCGTGCGTGATGCCGCCGGTAGGGCAAAACCTGAGCTGCGGCAGAGGCGAAGCGAGGCTCGCCAGAAGCGCGGGTCCGCCAGATGCTTCCGCCGGAAAGAACTTCGCGAAGCGGTAGCCGCGTTCGATCAGCGCCATTGCCTCGGACGCTGTCCCGACGCCGGGCAGCAGCGGCACGCCTTCAGACGCGGCGGCGTCGAGCAGGCGCGGCGTGGCACCCGGCGAAACGGCGAAGCGCGCGCCGGCTTCCTTCGCGGCCTTCAACAGCGCGCCGTCGAGCACGGTGCCCGCGCCGACGACCGCTTCCGGCACCTCGTTCGCGATTGCGCGGATCGCTTCGAGCGCCGCGCCCGTGCGAAGGGTGATTTCGATCACCGGGAGGCCGCCCGCGAGCAACGCGCGCGCCAGCGGAACCCCGTCCTCCGCCTTGTCGATGACGACGACGGGTATTACGGCGGCGCGGCTGAGAACGGGTTCGAGACCTGCTTGCGCGGATGCAGTCATGCGGCGCTCCTGAAAAAGACTGTTGCTCCCGTGTCAGCCTCGCCCACAGCCGCGCGGAACGGCGCGAACAGTTCGCGGCCGACGCCTTCATGCGACGCGGAAAGATCGGCGGTTGCTGGTTCGCGCGCCGCCCATTCCTTCTCGTCGACCAGCGCCGCCAGCGTGCCAGACACGGCATCGATCCGTATTATATCACCCTCGCGGATTCGCGCGATGGGGCCACCCGCCACAGCCTCCGGTGTGACATGGATCGCCGACGGCACCTTGCCGGATGCGCCCGACATGCGCCCGTCGGTGAGAAGCGCCACACGCTGGCCGCGATCCTGAAGCACGCCGAGCGGCGGCAGGAGCTTGTGCAACTCCGGCATGCCGTTCGCCTTCGGCCCCTGAAAGCGGACCACCGCGACGAAATCGCCCGTCAGCGCGCCCGCCTTGAACGCGTCCTGCAACGCCTCCTGCGAGTGGAAGATGCGCGCCGGGCCTTCGATCACGAGGCGTTCGGGCGCCAGCGCCGAGGTTTTCATCACCGCGCGGCCAAGATTGCCGTCGAGCACGCGGATGCCGCCTTCCACGCTGAACGGCTGGTCCACGCCGCGCAGGATCTTTTCGTCGCCGCTCTTTTCCGCCGCCTCGCGCCAGACGAGATGACCCTCGGCGTCGAGACCCGGCTCGATGGCGTAGGCGTCCAGCGTTGTGCCCCACACGGTCTTGATGTCGCCGTGGAGCAGGCCTGCCGCCAGAAGCTCGCGGATGACGAAGGGCACACCGCCCGCCGCCGCGAACTGGTTCACGTCCGCGCTGCCACTTGGATAGACATGCGCGACCAGCGGCACCACAGGCGACAGCGCGTCGAAATCGTCCCAGGTCAGCGTGATGCCCATCGCCGCCGACATGGCGAGAAGGTGCAGCGTGTGGTTCGTCGAGCCGCCCGTGGCGAGCACGCCCGCGATGGCGTTCACGAAGGAGCGCTCGTCCACCATCGCGCCGAAGGGTGTGTATTCATTGCCGAGCGCCGTCATGGCGAGCGCGCGGCGCACGCCTTCGCGCGTCAGCGCATCGCGCAGCGGCGTGTTGGCGTTTACGAAGGACGCGCCCGGAATGTGCACGCCCATCATTTCCATGACCATCTGGTTCGTGTTTGCCGTGCCGTAGAAGGTGCAGGTGCCGGGCGCGTGGTAGGACGCGGCCTCCGCCGCCAGAAGCTCGTCACGGCTGACCTTGCCCTCCGCATAAAGCTGGCGGATGCGCGACTTCTCCGGGTTCGGCAGGCCGGACGTCATCGGGCCGGACGGTATGAACACGGTCGGCAGATGCCCGAACGACGCCGCGCCGATGAACAGGCCCGGCACGATCTTGTCGCAGATGCCGAGCATCACGGTCGCGTCGAAGGTCTGATGCGAGAGCGCGACGGCCGTCGAAAGCGCGATGACCTCGCGCGAGAACAGGCCGACTTCCATGCCCTCGAAGCCTTGCGTGATGCCGTCGCACATGGCTGGCGTTCCGCCCGCGACCTGCGCGGTAGCTCCCGCCTCGCGCGCCGCCTCGCGGATCAGCGGCGGAAATCGCTCATAGGGCTGATGCGCCGACAGCATGTCGTTATACGCCGTCACGATGCCGAGGTTCGGCGTGCGGCCTTCGCGCAGCCGCTCCTTGTCGATCGGGCCGCATGCCGCGAAGCCGTGCGCCTGGTTCGCGCAACCGAGATGCGTGCGCTCGGGCCTGCGCTCGGCGGCTTGAGCGATGCGGTCGAGATAGCGCGCGCGGTTGTCGTGGCTGCGCTTGACGATACGTTCGGTGACTTCGCCGACGGTTGAATGGATGGACACGGCAATTTCCCTTTCGGCTTCAGCGCCTCATGGATCTGTTTCGGCTTATGGACACCAGAACACTTCGACCGGCCGAGGCGACGCGCGAAGCACGGCGCGCACGGGCATGTCTTCGACCGGGCCAGCGGCCCGCGCGGTGTCCAGAACCCGCAACTTGGGCTCGCTCTCTATGTGGAGGGCGATCAGGGAAGCTTCCAGAATGACCGGCAATGTCAGCGTGACACGCGGCTCTCCGGCGGCTTGCGCTGAAGTGGCGGCGAGGCGCGAGCCGGGGGGCGGAGCGAGTGCGGCGTTGAGGCCCTCGGCGTGCGGGAAGAAAGACGCGGTGTGTCCGTCACCGCCCATGCCGAGCACGCAGGCGGCGAGCGGCCACGGCAACGGCTCCAGCAACGCTTCCGCTTCCGCGAGCCCCGCTTCCGGCGTCGGCGCATCGTTCACGAGCGGCACGAAATGCGCCGCCGCAGCCTCGTTTTGCAGGAGATGCGCGCGCACGAGCCTCGCGTTCGAGCGCTCCGAGCTTTCCGGCATCCAGCGCTCATCGACCAGCGTTACCCAGACGCGATCCCACGGCAGCAGCTTCCGTGACAACGCATCGAGAAAGGCCGCCGGGGTTCGCCCGCCCGAGACGGCAAGCGATGCGCGGTCGAATTCGCCGATGCGTGCTTGCAGCGCGTCCGCCACGCGGCTCGCCAGCGCTTCCGCGAGCGCGGCGCTGTTCGCGAAATCATGCCGCTCGATTGTGGCGCTCATGAATCCTCCTCATACCAGGTGCGGCCGTCGCGCTCGATCAGCGCAATGGATGCAGATGGCCCCCACGAACCCGCCGTGTAAGGTTTCACGCCTTCCTTGTTCGCGTCCCATGCTTCGAGGATCGGGTCGATCCATCGCCATGCCGCTTCCACCTCGTCGCGGCGCATGAACAGCGTCTGGTTGCCGCGCACCACATCGAGTAAAAGACGCTCATAGGCGTCCGGGTTCCGCTGGCCGAACGCCTCGCGAAACGTCATGTCGAGCGGCACGTTGCGAAGTCGCATGCCGCCCGGCCCGCGATCCTTGATCATGAGCCAGAGCTTGATGCCCTCATCCGGCTGAAGGCGGATGACGAGCCGGTTCGGCACCACAGGCCCGGCGTCGCGGCTGAAGATGGAATGCGGAATGGGGCGGAAGGTGACGACGATCTCGGACACGCGGGAGGGGAGGCGCTTGCCCGTGCGTAAATAAAACGGCGTGCCTGCCCAGCGCCAATTGTCGATTTCGAGCTTCAGCGCAACGAAGGTTTCGGCCTGGCTCGTCGGCGCGCCGGGCCCGAGTTCCTGCTGATAACCCGGCACCGCGTGCCCGTCTGCCGCGCCCGCGCGATACTGGCCGCGTACGGTGACGTTCGATGCGGCACGCCCCGCAATGGGCTTCAGCGCGCGCAGCACCTTCAGCTTCTCGTCGCGGACGGCGTCGGCCCAGATGCAGGTCGGCGGCTCCATCGCCACGAGGCAGAGCATCTGCAACATGTGGTTCTGCACCATGTCGCGCAGCGCGCCCGCCTGATCGTAATACTTCGCGCGCTCGGCAAGCCCCAGCGTTTCGGCGACGGTGATCTGCACGTGATCGATATGCGCGGCGTTCCACAGCGGCTCGAACAGCACGTTCGCGAAACGCAGCGCCATCAGGTTCTGCACCGTCTCCTTCCCGAGATAATGGTCGATGCGGTAGATGCGGTCTTCCGGGAAGTCCTGCCCCACCGCTTCGTTTATGGCGCGGGACGATTCGAGGTCGTGGCCGATGGGCTTTTCGAGTACGAGCCGCGTCTTGTCGGTGATGAGGTCGTGGTTCTTGATGCGATGGCAGATCGGGCCGAAGAGGTTCGACGCGGTGGCGAGGTAGAACACGCGAATGCACTCGCGGCGCTCGTCGAGCACGCGGGACAGCTCGTCCCAGCCGTCATCTCTTGTGCCGTCGGCGCGCACATAGACGACGCGCGACAGGAAGCGGCCGAGCGCCTCGCCGTCGATATCGCCCTCCGGCAGAGAGGCGCGGATCGCGTCTTCCACATCGGCGCGATAGCTCTCCGTCGTCTCGTCGCGCCGCGCCACGCCGATGATGCGCGCGGTCTCGGGGAGTTGATTGTCGAAGTCGCGGTGATAGAGCGCGGGGAACAGCTTGCGGCGGGCCAGATCGCCCGTACCGCCGAAGACGACATAATCGAAGGGGTCGACAACAATGATGCGGGCCATCTTCCGTCCTCGTAGCGCAGCGCGGGAATTGCGTGTCAGTCGCGGCTTACTGTGCGGGCGTTCGGTTTCGAAAGCACTCTAAGCTTTTGTGAACGATCGACTTATTCGCAAGCTTTTCGCCGATCCACCGCCACGATGGAAGGCGACCGTCCGACGCTGCAAAACACCTCGGCCGCGCTTCTGTTGCATCGCAAAATGGAAGCGCGCCGCCACTGTGGCGGATCGCCCGCTAAAGGACGAGCTTCGGGAACAGCGCCGCAACTTCGGCATAGGTGTCGCGCAGCCGCCCTTCGAGACGCGCGATGTCCGGCTCACCCGTGACGTGCAGCAGAACCTCGATGAGGTCGCGTGGCGCGGCGGCAGGGTCGAACGCGCCTTCCGTGCACAGCCGGAGGATCTGGGAGACTTCATTGTAAAGCTCCGCGGCGTGGATCAGCCTGCCGCCGTCTTCCGGGTCGAGCACGCCCGCCGCGACGAGCTTCTTCAGCGCGGCCTCGGTGTTCTGGTCGAGGATGTCCGGCAGCCGTTCCGCGTGCGCCACCTGAAGAAATTGCGCGATGAACTCCACATCGATCAGGCCGCCGTTGAACGTCTTGATCTGCCAGAGGTCGCGCGTGCCCTTTTCCTTCTCGATGAGCGCGCGCATTTCGAGAACATCGGCCGCCGTCTTCGCCCGGTCGCGCGGAAGCGTCAGCACATCGCGGATCATGCCGGAAAGCCGCTCGCGAAGCTCTGGCGGGCCTGCGATGGGCCGCGCGCGGGTGAGCGCGAGATGCTCCCACGTCCACGCCTCGTTTTTCTGATAGGACAGGAAGCCATCGAGCCGCACCGCAACCGGCCCCGCCTTGCCGGACGGGCGCAGCCGCATGTCCACTGCGTAAAGCTCGCCCTCGGGCGTGGGCGCGGATAGCGCGGAAATGAGGCGCTGCGTCAGCCGCGCGTAATGCTGCGGCGCGGCTTGCATTTTCTCCTGCGGCACATCGTAAACCACGATGAGATCGACATCGGATGACGCCGTCGTCTCGCGGCCGCCGAGCTTGCCCATCGCGAGAACCACGGGCGCGGGCATGCCGTTGCCGTAGCGCTCCTGCACCACGTCGAGCAGCGCCTCGATCACCGATTCCGCGATCAGCGAATAGGTTTCGCCCGCCTCGCGCGGATCGATACGCCCCGAAAGCAGCTCGACGCCCGCGAGGAACATGCGCTCCTGCCCGACGACGCGCGCACGGTCGAGGCGGTCGTCATAGGTTTCGGCCGCGAGAATGTCCCGGCGGATGTGGTCGCGCACTTCTTCCGGCGTCGGAGCCTCGCCGAAGCCGTCCGGGTCGAGCAGCGCTTCCATGATGCGGCGGCGGCGCGACAGGATACGGGCGAGGCGCGGGGCGGAACCCATGATCTGCGCGAGAAGTTGAAGGAAGGTCGGGTTCGCGCGCAGCATCGAGAAAAGCTGAAGCGCGGTCGGCACTTCGCCAAGGAACTTGTCGAAGGTGGAAAGCGCGAGGTCCGGGTCGCCGGTCTTGCCGAACGCTTCGAGCAGGGCAGGCGTGAACTCGGTGAGGATTTCGCGCGCGCGGGCGGATCGCATGGCGGGATACCGGCCATAATGCCAGCCCTTCACCATGCCGATGACGCCGGACGGGTTCTTGAACCCCATCGCGGCAAGCGTGGTGAGAGTGGCGGGGTCTTCCACATCGCCCGCGAAGACGAGATTTCCGCCACCGGCCTGCGGCGCCGTGAGCTGCGGCGTCTTCTCGAACAGCGCCGCGTAATGCTCTTGCACCATCATCATGGTGGAGCGCATGTCTCGCTCGAAACGCGCCACATCGGCATAGCCCGCGAAACGCGCGAAGCGTTCGAGTTCGGCGGGCTGGGCCGGGAGCGAATGCGTCTGCTGGTCCGCCACCATCTGAAGGCGATGCTCCATGCGGCGCAGCGTGCGATAGGCGTCGGAAAGGTCGTCGCGCACCTCGGGCGTGATCCACTCGTAATCCGTCAGAAGCTTCAGGCCGGTGATGGTGCGGCGCGTGCGTAGCGGCGGCTGCCGTCCGCCCGCGATGAGTTGCTGCGACTGCACGAAGAACTCGATCTCGCGGATGCCGCCGCGCCCGAGCTTCAGATTGTGGCCCGCGACCGCAATCTTCTCGTGCCCTTTCGCGGCGTGGATCTGCCGCTTCATGGCGTGAATGTCGGAGATGGCGTTGTAGTCGAGGTACTTGCGCCAGACGTAGGGGCTGAGCGACTTCAGGAACGCGTCGCCCGCCGCGATGTCGCCCGCCACGGGCCGCGCCTTTATCATGGCGGCGCGCTCCCAGTTCTGGCCGAGGCTTTCATAATAGCGAAACGCGGCGTCGGTGGAGATGGCGGCCTGCGTGGAGCCGGGATCGGGACGCAGCCGCAGGTCGGTGCGGAACACGTAGCCGTCCGCCGTGCGCTCCTGCAGGATCGTGACAAGGTCGCGCACGAGCCGCACGAAGAACGGCTGCGCCTCGATGCCGTTGCCAAGCGGCGCGATTTCGCGGTCGTAGAAGATGATGAGGTCGATGTCGCTCGAATAGTTCAGTTCGTGCGCGCCGTATTTGCCCATGCCGAGCACGATGAAGCCGCTGCCCTCCTCGGGGCGCGTATGGTCGGGCGGGAAGAACTTGCGCGCGTCCATGGCGCGGGCGAGCAGGAAGCGCACCGCATGTCCGACAAGCGCGTCGGCCGCATCCGTCAGGCGGAGCGTAACTTCGTCCACGCTCCACACCTCGCCGAGGTCGGCGAGCGCGACAAGGAAGGCGATGTCGGCTTTGGCGATGCGCAGCACGGTCATCAGTTCGCGCTGGCTGGCGGCCGCCGCCGCTTCGTCCGCGACGCGGGCGAGCACAGCGTCGAAGCGCGCTTCCGGCGACGTTTCCAGCGTTTCGAAAAGCCGCTCCGGGTTGCGTTCGACGAGCCCGAAAAGGTAGTGCGAGCCTGCGAAGACGCCGGACAGGAATGCAAGCATCCTGTCGTCGAAGGTCGCTTCAGGCCGGGCCGCCTTGAGCGCCGCCACCGCGCGATCCGCCCGCTGTCGCCCGCTGCCCTCGACGAGCGGGGTCGGCGTGAGCCGGTTTCGAAGCGCTGCGTGATCAAGCTGCATGCGTCACCATCAAGGGATCGTCGGCCGCGTTGTGTGGCGCCGCCACAAGGTTCTTCTTCAGCCGGAGGCGCACGCGCAGCCCCGGCTCGTTGTCTTCGAGCGAAACCGAGCCTTCGTGCAGCCGCGCGACCGCCGCGACGAGCGACAGGCCGAGCCCGCTGCCGGGTATCGACCGGCTCGGCTGTAGGCGCACGAAGCGCTGGAGCACGCGCTCGCGGTCCGCCTCAGGAATGCCCGGCCCATTGTCCGAAACAAGGATGTCGATGAAATCGCCACGGTCCTCAAGGCCGAGTTCCACGGCGGGATGTTTTGCCCCACCCTCGGGCGCAGGCTGGATGGCGTATTTCATCGCGTTGTCGAGCAGGTTCGCCACCGCCTGCACGATGAGATGCTTTTCGCCCGCCATCATGATGCTGTTCGAGGCGCAGGTGGTGGTGAGCGAGAGCCCCTGTTCTTCCGCCGCCGGTTCGTAAAGCTCTGCGACGTCGTTCAGAAGCGCGCAGACGTTCAGCGGTCCGAAGCTTTCCGAGCGCGAGCCCGCTTCGAGCCGCGCGATGCTGAGCAGCGCGTCGAAGGTCTGGATCAGCGTGTCGGCCTCCTCGATGACGCTGCCCAGCGCTTCGGATAGCTTTTCCGGCGAGGAACTCGATTGAAGCGCGCGCTCCGCCCGCGTGCGCAGCCGATGAAGCGGCGTCTTGAGGTCGTGCGCGATGTTGTCGGACACGTTCTTCAGCCCCACCATGAGATCCTGAATGCGGTCGAGCATCGCGTTCAGGTTCTCCGAGAGGCGATCGAACTCGTCGGCGCGCCCTGTCACGGGAATCCGCTGCGCGAGGTTGCCCTGCATGATCGCGCGGGCCGTGCTCGACGCCTCGTCAACACGACGCATCATGCGGCGGCTCACGATCACCGCCCCCGCAGCGCCGATGCCGATGATGAGCGCATAACCGAGCAGGAACGCATTGCGAAGCACACGCTTCAGCATCTCCTGATTTTCGATGTCGCGCGCGACGATGAGATGCAGGTCGTTCGGCAGACGCGTCACGATGCCGAAAGCCTGCCGCTGGCGCGCATCGCTGCCGCGCTTGCGATAGGCGAATTGCGCCGCGCCTTGCGTCGCCCAGAGGTCGGCCGCCACGGCTTCGAGATTGCCGGCGAGCCAGCGGCCGTTGGCGTCGGTGAGGAGATAGAGGCCGTTGTTGGAGGCGGCGGAACGCTCGCCGATGGCCTGACCGAGCATTCCCTGTCCGCCTTCATTGTAGCGCGCGGCGAGGAAGTCGAAATCGGACTGGACAGCGCTTTCCGCCTCTTGCGCGAGAAAGCCCTGCATCGCGATGTTCACGTACATGAACACGATGGCCACCGCGACGCAGAACAGCGACACGTAAACCGCAAACAGCCGGAAGGGTGTCGCGAGGACGAGGCGGGGAATCAGTTTTACGAAATTAGCGACGCTCATCGCGGATCATGTAACCCGCGCCGCGTACGGTTTCCAGAAGCGGCTTGCCCTGCCCCTTGTCGATCTTGCTGCGCAGCCGGGAAATGTGCACGTCGATGACGTTCGTCTGGGGGTCGAAATGATAATCCCACACGTTTTCGAGCAGCATGGTGCGCGTCACCACCTGTCCGGCATGCTTCATGAGATATTCGAGGAGCCGATATTCGCGCGGCTGGAGCACGATGGTTTCGCCGCCGCGCGACACCTTGTGAGACAGACGGTCGAGCACGAGGTCGCCCACGGCATAGGTCGTCACCGCGCGTTCGGTCGGTCCGCGCCGCGTCAGCGCCTCGACGCGCGCGACGAGTTCCACAAGGCTGTAAGGTTTCGGCAAATAGTCGTCGCCGCCGGATCGCAGCCCCTTCACGCGGTCGTCCACCGCGCCGAGCGCCGAGAGGATCAGCACCGGCGTTGTGTCGCCCCGCTCGCGAAGCCGCTCCACGAGCGTCAAACCGTCGAGTTTCGGCAGCATGCGGTCCACGATCAGAACGTCGAATTTGGACGAGGTCGCGCTATCGAATGCCGCTTCACCATCGCCCGCGATCTCTGTCTGGAATCCGGCCTCGCCGAGCGCCTTGGCCAGAAAGTCGGCCGCCGTGCGATCATCCTCAACAATCAGAACTCGCATGGTTTACCCTGGTTATGTCCGCCGCTTGAAGCGAAGGCCGATGACGCTTTGGCCTTCGCCCATCCGATAAGAAAATGCCGCCAGCGAGTGGCGGCATTTTCGAGCATGGCTTAGCGCTTGCCCTTGTTCTTTTCGGTGCCCGTGGGCTCCTTGGCTTCGCTTTCCTTGTCCTCGTCGGACTTGTCGATGGGAAGGCCGATGAACCGCTGCTGGTCACGACTTCTCACCTGAAGAAGAACGTTCTTCTTGTTCTTCTGGCGCGCGTCCCGAATGCCTTCCACGACTTCGTCCGGCGAAGTTACGGTCTTGCCGTTCACTTCGACGATCACGTCGCCGCGACGCAGCCCTTGATCGGCGGCCTTCGAGTTCGGATCGACGTTAACGATGGCCACGCCTTCCTTGGTCTTGGCGCCGGGGAATTCGGGCGCGGGAATGAGCGTCAGACCGAGGTCTTCAAGCTCCTTGCCGGACGCGCTGCTGTCGCTGTCGTCGTTGCCGCCGCCCTGAAGCGAGGCAAGCTTGTCGTTCGCCGGGAACTCGCCGAGCTTGACCGTGACTTCGCGTTCCTCGCCGTTGCGGAAGACGCGCAGCTTGGCATCGGCGCCGGGCGGAAGCGCGGCGATGGTGCGGGCGAGTTCGCGCGAATTGCCAACCGTCCGGCCGTTCACCTGCTGGATCACGTCACGCGCCTTGAGTTCGGATTTCGCGGCCGGGCCATCCGCGATGATCTTGGCGACGAGCGCGCCCTTTGCGGTCTTCAGGCCCTGGCTCTCGGCGATATTCTCGTCGAGGTTCTGGATCTGCACGCCGAGCCAGCCGCTCGACACCTTGCCCTTGTCGCGGAGCTTGTCGACGACTTCTTTGGCGGTGGAGGCCGGGATCGCGAACGCGATGCCGACGCTGCCGCCCGACGGCGAGTAGATCGCGGTGTTCACGCCGATGACCTTGCCCTTGAGGTCCACAGCCGGGCCGCCGGAATTGCCGCGGTTCACCGCCGCGTCGATCTGGAGGAAGTCATACGGGCCGGAGCCGATGTCGCGGCCGTTCGCCGAGACGATACCGGCCGTCACCGTGCCGCCGAGGCCGAACGGATTGCCGACCGCCAGCACCCAATCGCCGACGCGCGGCGCAGCGTCTTCAAATTCGAGCCAGTTGTCGAACTTCTTCTTGGAGTCGATCTTCAGCAGCGCGATGTCCGTGCGCGCATCCGAGCCGACGACCTTCGCCTTGTACTTCTCTTCGTTCTCGAAGGTGATCTCGATCTCGTCCACCTTGTCGGCCACGTGATGGTTCGTCACCACATAGCCGTCCGGCGAGATGAGGAAGCCCGAGCCTTGCGCGCGCGATGGGCGGCGCTCCGGCTGGTTATGCTTGAACTGGTCAAAGAATTCGCGAAGGGGATGGTCCTGCGGGAGATCGGGCAGATCTTTCTGCGCGGTTTCGCCGGCGGCCCCGCGTGACTTAACGTTCACGCTCACCACGGCCGGGCGCACCTTGTCCGCGAGATCGGCGAATGTGACGGGCGAACCGGGCAGCGGCCCCTGCTTTATTTCCTGCGCGAACGCATCGCCAGCGTGGAACGGCATGGCGGGCATCGCCGCGAGCAGTCCCGCGCCGAGCAGTCCCGCGCCGACAAAGGCGCTCGCCGACTTGACGCGGCCGAAGGCTCGCTTCTCCCTCCGCTCATCCTCTAGTTGTCCTGAAGCCATCGACCCGCTCTCCCCTGAAACATTTACGTCGTAGAGTTCATATAAGAAGGCGAATATTACAAACCACTTGCCGCCAAATTAAAAGATGTTAAGGCGCGCGTTCAGCCCCGCAGAAGTTGCGGAACAAATTCGCAAATCATCGCAAGATGATATGAGAAACAGATCACGAAGATAACGTGCGGTTCTGTCCTTCCCCGTTTAAGCGGGCCTGAAGCCATTCTCGCTATAAATAGGCGCAAGTTTTTGTGCTTCCAGCCGCCGCGCGCGTCATCGACGCGGGGACGCTAGAGGCGGGAAGGTTTGCGTCATGGTGTGGTGGAATGCGGCCGACGAGGCGATGATGCTGCGGTGCATCGAGCTTTCGAGAGAGGCGACCCGGGAGGGCGACTATCCGTTCGGCGCGCTGATCGCACTCGACGGCGAAATCGTCGCCGAAGCGGGTAACCGCGCGATGCGCGACGCCGACTTCTCGCGTCACGCCGAAATCATCGCCATCGCCGCCGCGCTGAAGACCGTTGGCCGGGGCGGGCTCGCTCGGGCGACACTCTATTCCACCGTCGAACCATGCGCGATGTGTTCGTTCTGCATTCGCGAAGCCTGGGTTGGGCGCGTCGCCTATGCGCTCGCCTCGCCCGCGATGGGCGGCGTCTCCAAATGGACGATCCTTCACGACGCCGACCTTGGACGACAATTGCCGATCTTCGGCCCCGCGCCCGAAGTCGTCAGCGGCCTTCTCGCGGGGGAAGCCTTGGCGGCCTGGCGCGAATGGAACCCCGCCGCCACTGAACTTGCGCGTCTTAGGGGCGCGCTGACGGACGAAACCGCGCAACAGGACGAGCCGCGACATCTACCGGCGCACGCCCGCTCGATGGCGCAGCGCGTCGTCCTCCCGTTCCTTCGTCTCGCGGCATGGCGCGAGAAGCACGCACAGCTTTCCGACCGCTAACGCTAACAGCAGGGTGTTCGTCATGGATCAGGTTTTGGGACAGGCTTCGCATAATCCGGTCGCCGCTGGCGGCGCTTTGCCCTCGGCGCTCGACAGGCGCGCGCGGCCGCAGTCGGGCTTTCGCAAGGCTTTGCGCAGCACGCTGCATTATCTTTCGTATCACTTCGTACTGAACCACGAGGGGACACAACGCGCGAAAGCAGCGGGCTTCATGCTGGAGGTGCCGCCGACCGTTTTCCATCCGCGCTATTTCATTTCGAGCGAAACCTTCGCGCATTTCATCGACGGCCTCGATTTGCGCGGCAAGGTGGTTGCGGATATCGGCACCGGCTCCGGCATCCTCGCGCTGGCGGCGGCACGGGCGGGTGCGGATTTCGTGCTCGCGCTCGACATCAACCCAAACGCCGCCGACGCCGCTGTGCAGAATGCGGAGGCGAACGGCTACGGCCCGAACGTGAAAGGTTTGTGCTCCAACCTGATGGATGCCATTCCGGCGCGCCCGATCTTCGATGTCATCTTTTCGAGCCCGCCGAAGCATGCGGGCAAAACGCGCGATCTCGCCGATGCCGGTTGGCATTCGGGGCCGGACAATCTGAACCTGCGCGGCCTCTTCCAGCAGGCGCGGGCGCGGTTGAAGCCGGACGGCCGGATGTATCTGATGATCTCGTCCGACTCCGACCTCGATTTCTTCGACAGGGAGATCGCGGAAGCCGGTTTCAAGGCGAAGCTCGCGCTGGAAAAGTCGATCTATATCGAGTCTTTCCTGCTGTACGAACTCACGCCGCAGCAAGCGCCCACGGATGCGGACACATCGGACGCCGTGCGGTCCGAGGTTCATTCGGACGATGCTCAGCCCGAAAACGAGCAACCGGAAGAGGCGGCTTTCTTGCCGCCAAGCGCATTTTCGAGCGAAGCGGATACCGGGCCGCGTGAAGCAAACCCGTCAAATCATTAGACTGACGCGCTTCAAAAAGCGGGCGGGCGCCCTGATCGGCACGCCCGCCCGCTTCGTACCTAGAAGCCGAAGCCGATGCTCAAGCCGGGGCGGCCCCAGCCGTAGCCGCCGCCGTAACCGTAGTAGGGCGAACCCCACGCACCGTAATATCCGCTGCGGTAGTAGCGCGGATAGCGCCTATAGCCGTAGCGATAGTACCGGTGGCGCGGGTAGTAGCCGTAGCGGTACGGGCGATAGCGATAGCGCGGAGAATAGCCATACGCGAACGGCGCGAAGAACGGCCCGCGATGGCCCCAGTGCCTGTAGCCTCGGCGGTGGCCGTAGTAGCGGCGATGGCCGCGCCAGTGCGCCTTTTCGACGCTCGACTGGGCGACCGACTGCGTCAGGATGGCGGCTGACGAATTGATGGGCGCTGCGGATGCCGATTGCACAGGCAACGCAAGCGCTGCGGCGATCAGAGCCGCGCCCGCGATGGTTTTGATTGTCATGTCGTGAACACCTCACTTGTCCGGCGCGGTATACGCCGCGCTCTTGTGGGGTGGACACGCCTGGCGTTGCGCGGTTCCCGACGAAATTGTCTTAAAGTTTATCTGGCGCGTTGGAACTGCGGCAAGCCTACTGGCCTGCGTCCGACGCCGCCTTGTCGAGGAGCGCCGCCATGTATTTCGATGGCGTCTGGCCGAGCGAAGCGGCCTTGTCGCGCAGCGCCTCGTACACCTTCGGCGAGATGTCCACCTGCGCCAGGATCGACGAGTCGCCGCCCGAGGAGATCTGCGACGCGAGCCGTTCGCGCAGCACGGCCTCGAACTTCCAGATGCGGGACGACTTCTCCTGCGAGCTGAGATTTTTCGCGTCCGCGATGACCGGGCAATAAGCCGCCATAGCCGCATTCAGGATGCTGGAATAGTCGATCCCCGGCCGCTGGGACTTGAGGCTCACGATCAGGCTCGTGATTTCGTTCGCGAGGTCGGCTGAGTTGCCCTCCGTGAACACCTTCGCCTGCACCGGCGAAAGCCGCACCTCGCCCTTGCCGATCTCGGGACACTCGAACCCGGCGGCAATCGATGCGCCGCTCGATGCGAAAAACAGCAGTGCACAGCAAATTTGCGCCGCGCGCTTTGAAGACGGAAAAACTGGCATTCGGTCCCTCACTCGCGTTTCCTTTCGGCTTCAGGCCAAGATAACGGATGCGAGGCCCTGTGCGGTGCGCTTTCAGGTTGCGTGCTGAAGACCGCGTTAAGCCGTGGGATGCGATCCTCCGGGCGGGTCAAGCGGCTTGACAGAGGGTGTCGCCGGAGGCACGCACTTGCAGGAAAGAAAGCGGGAGGTTTCGACCCATGACAAATGAGTTGAAGGCGGTCATCGACGCCGCGTTCGAGGATCGCCAGGCCATCAGGTTCGGGCAGAAGGGCGAAGTTGCCGACGCGGTCGAAGCGGCGCTTTCGCTTCTGGACGAAGGCAAGGCGCGCGTGGCCGAGAAGGTCGGCGGCGAATGGGTCGTGAACGAGTGGCTGAAGAAGGCCGTGCTGCTCTCCTTCCGCCTGAACGACAATGCGCTCATGGGCGACGGCGAAGCGCCGGGGCCGTGGTGGGACAAGGTGCCGTCCAAGTTCTCGGGCTGGGACGAGGCGCGGTTCCGCGCCGCCGGCTTCCGCGCGCTGCCGGGCTCCATCGTACGCCGCTCGGCCTTCATCGAGCGAAACGTGGTGCTCATGCCGTCCTTCGTGAACGTCGGCGCCTATGTCGGCGAGGGCACGATGGTTGACACATGGGCGACGGTCGGCTCCTGCGCGCAGATCGGCCGCCACGTGCATCTCTCGGGCGGCGCGGGTATCGGCGGCGTGCTGGAGCCGCTTCAGGCCGGCCCCGTCATCATCGAGGACAATTGCTTCATCGGCGCGCGCGCCGAGGTGGCCGAGGGCGTCGTCGTGGGCGAAGGCTCGGTGTTGTCGATGGGCGTCTATCTCGGCCAATCGACGAAAATCGTGGATCGCGCGACGGGCGAGGTTTTCTATGGCCGCGTGCCGCCCTATTCGGTGGTGGTGTCGGGCGCGATGCCGGGCAAGCCGCTGCCGAACGGCGAGCCGGGTCCGTCGCTCTATTGCGCGGTGATCGTGAAGCGCGTCGATGAAAAGACGCGTTCCAAGACGTCGATCAACGATCTCCTGCGCGAATAGGTGACGCTCGCGTCGGAACAAGAAACCGGGCTTTCCGCTCCACGATGAAGCGCGGGAAGCCAAAGGCGCCAGAAGCGCGATGGAGAATCCAATGGGCTGGGGCGAGGTGTTGTTCGGCTTTCATGGCCGCATCAACCGGCTGACATATTGGGGCGGAAGCCTCGCGGCAACGGCGGCCGGTCTCGCCTTCGCGGCGCTATTGTCGTGGCTCGCCACGGGCGACCCGCTTTCGCCCGCGGTCTGGCAGCGCCCCGCCGACCAATCGGGCTTGTGGGAGCCGGTCTGGCTCAGCTATTTCGCCTTCATCGCCTGGCCGATGAGCGCGCTGTCCGTGAAGCGCCTTCATGATCGCGACCTGCCGCGCTGGCTCTGGTATTGCTATTTCGCGTTCTCCATGGCCATGGCGCTTGTGCCGATGAAGGAGACGCTCGACGCGGACACGCCCGCCTCATCGGGCCTCCTTGCCGCGATACTTACGGGCTTTTCGATCTTCATGTTCGTGCAACTGAGCGTGCTGCGCGGTACGCCGGGCCCGAACGCGCATGGCCCCGATACGCTTCCGCCCGGATATTACGGCGGCGATCATGACATCTGGAGCATATTGTTCGGACTGGAAGGCCGCTTGAGCCGCGCTCATTGGTGGCGGGCGACGATGCTTGTCAGCACGATCGCGCTGACGGTTATGACGGCGTCGATCCTCTTCCTCGGAGACTACCTCGACCGGCACCCGGAAATCGTCCAGAACATGAACAACCGGGATTGGCTCAATAGCGCCGAGGCCAAGCCGGTGGCCGCCGAGATCGCGCGATGGATGTTCATACCGGGGATCGTCTTCTGCGTCGCTTTGTGGAACCTGCTCGCACTCGGCGTGAAGCGCCTGCACGACAGGGGGCTTTCCGGCTGGCTCATCCTGCTCGTCATCGCGCCGTTCTTTGCCCTTGGCCTTGCGCCGGGCCTCGCCGCGCAAGCCGCTATCGGCGAGGGCGCGGTGAACTTCCTCGGGCTGCTGTTTCTCGCGTCCCTGATTTGGGGATTCCTTCAGTTCGGCATCTTGCAAGGCGAAACCGGGCCCAACCGATACGGACCCGATCCGCTCGCCGGAAAGCCGTGAAAGCGCCAGCCGCCGCCGCATAGCCGCCCACGAAAAGCCTGAAAAGGCGGCTTTCGTTACAGGAGAAGGCTCGACCCGGAAGGTCGGCCCACAGATCATTTCCTGCAAAACGAATTGTCAGTTTCAGCGGCGGGAAGGCACCACATGCCCCGTTTCGTGACCCTTGATGAAACCGAAGTCATCAAGTCTGCCTATCAGCTAAAGAACCGCGTGGCTGAGCGCTTTCCGGATCGCGGGCTCACCCGCGAGGCCACGCGTCTCGCCGAATACGCGCACGCCATCGCTCAGGAAGCGCATTTGCTCGCGAAGCGCAACGTCGCGGCGGATTTCGTCATCGGCGCGCTGACGATGGTCGGCTTCGCGGTCACGGTCTTCATCCTCGCCCGCATACCGTGGATCGAAATCCAGTTCGCGAAGCAGCAGGAATTCTTTCAGGCGATGCAAGGCGTCAGCGCGGCAATCCATGTCGCCGTCTCGGTCGCCCTCGTGATCTTCTTTGTGACGACCCGCGCCACGCGCATGAAGCGGAAGAAGGCGCTTCGGGGTCTCCATAGTCTGCGCGCCTTCGCCCACGTCGTCGACAGTCACCAGATGAACAAAGACCCGGCGGCCATGGCGGCGAACCTGCCGCCCACGCGATCCTCGCCCGACCGCGACCTCAGCCCGCGCGAGTTGCTCCGCTATCTCGAATATTGCTCGGAGATGCTGTCACTCATCAGCAAGTTCGCGGCGCTCTACGCGCAGAGCATCCGCGATCCCGTCATCTTCGACGCGGTGAACGACATCGAACAATTGACGGCGTCCCTCAGCAACAAGATCTGGCAGAAGATCATGATCCTGCACGGGTCGCTGGCGAGAGAGCCGCATTCGCAACAGATCCGCCTGCCGGAAACGGCCTTCGCGCCTCAATCGCCCGCCATGAGCCAACCGCAGAGCGGTCCGCCACGTGAGGTGATCCCCTGACCGGTTCCGCGTTGTTGAACACAATAAAAAGCCTGGTGCAGCGAATTTTACATTTGATTCACACCCGCTGGTGGCACGTCATCAAATGTAAAATTCAAACTTCACTAGAATTAATTAGTTGCTAGTGCTCTTAAGGCGCGTACGTTTGATTGAGAGCGTGCTGCAATACTGACCAAATGTATGCGCCAGAGCACTATCGCCCAAGGAAAGCCGACGCATGACAAGCGCTACAGAGTACGCACAGACCCTCATTCGCTGCGAAAGCGTCACGCCCGACGAGGCTGGCGCGCTCGCCTATCTCGAACGCGAACTCGGCGCGGCGGGATTCGCCTGCGAGCGGCTGCGCTTCAGCGAACCCGGAACGGCCGATGTGGAAAATCTCTACGCCC
Organism: Rhodomicrobium udaipurense JA643; assembly: GCF_000636015.1. GTDB lineage: Bacteria > Pseudomonadota > Alphaproteobacteria > Rhizobiales > Rhodomicrobiaceae > Rhodomicrobium > Rhodomicrobium udaipurense. Next base: position 5,584 of record NZ_JFZJ01000047.1, on the reverse strand, counting down.
GCATCGGCGACGGCACGCCGCATATCTGCTTCGCGGGACATATCGACGTCGTGCCGCCCGGCGACGAAGCGGCATGGCGGCTACCGCCTTTCGCGGGCGAGATCGAAAACGGCGTGCTTTACGGGCGCGGCGCGGTGGACATGAAAGGCGCGGTCGCGGCCTCGCTGGCGGCGGCGCTCGAATATCTGCGCGAGAAGCCGGACCTCGTCGGCTCCATCAGCTTCCTCATCACCGCCGATGAAGAAGGGCCGTCCGTCAACGGGACGCGCAAGGTGGTCGAGCGCCTCATCGAGCGAGGCGAACGCCCCGATGCTTGCGTGCTCGGCGAATGCACGTCCGAGGATGCCGTTGCCGATACGATCAAGATCGGGCGGCGCGGTTCTCTCGGCGCGGAACTTATCGTGCGCGGCATCCAGGGGCACGTCGCCTATCCGCAGAAGGCGCGCAACCCTCTGCCCGCCCTCATCGACGCGCTGACGCGCCTCAAGGCCCGCCGCCTCGATGACGGCAGCGAGCATTTCCAGCCGTCGAACCTCGAAATTACCACCATCGACACAGGAAACAAGGCGACGAACATCATTCCGGCGCAGGCGAGCGCGCGCTTCAACATCCGCTTCAACGATCTCCACACCGCGCCCCAGCTCAAGGCTTGGATCGAGGAGGAGGTGGCCGCCGCGCTGCTCGATACCGGCGTGGAGCACACGCTGAACTTCGATCAGCCATCCGACAGTTTTCTTACGAGCCCCGGCGGGTTCGTGAAAATGCTGGGCGCGGCGGTTCAGGCCGAAACCGGGCGCGAGCCGGTGCTGTCCACCGGCGGCGGTACGTCGGACGCGCGCTTCATCAAGGATATGTGCCCGGTCGCCGAACTCGGCCTCCTGAACGCCACGGCGCACAAGGTGGACGAGCATACGGCAACTGCGGACATCGAGACGCTCGCGCGCATCTACAAGCGCTTCCTGCACCTCGCCATCGGATGACGCGCGCGACGTGTCACCGGCGAGCGAACATCCCGCGCGCGATATAGAAAACGACGGCGGTGATCCAGATGGCCGCCGCAATCGCGCCCACGATCATGGCGAGGAGCGCGATGAGGAAGAAGCCCATGCCCACGGTATAGAGCACCGGCCCCGCGTCGAAACCGCCGATGATGCAGGGATGCGCGCCGCTTTCGTTGAGGCGGCAGCCCGCGAAATGCGCGACGCTCGCGGCGAAGATCACCGGGATCATCGGCAGCACGGACAGCACGAGGATCGCGATAGCCGCGCGGCGGAAGCGCCTGCGTCGCGCCGATAGAGGCTTTGTCTGTTCGCCGATTTCGCCTTGCATCCGCCCCTGCCCGTTTGAAACGCCCATCATATAGGCCGAAACGGGGCGGCCGTCAGTCCGTACCCGACCTCCGCGGCCAAAACGCAAGCACCGCGCCGTGGATGACAAGCACGGCGAACCACACGGCGAGCGCTATGGCCCCGATCTGTATGGTTGCGATGGCGAGCCATCCCATCATTGCCATGGTGTAGAGCGTCGAGCCCCAGTCCTCCCCCGCGATGACGCACGGATGAATGTTGCCCTCGTCGAGCGCGCAGCCCGCGCTTCCCGCGATGGCGGAGGCGATGGTAGCCAGTATCATCGGCGAAACCGCGAACAGCGTGATAGCCGCAAAGGCGAGCGCGTATCCCAAAGCGAGCCACCGCGCACCGCCGCGCCGTGGGCTCGCGCTATCAGCGCCGCTCACGGTCAGTTCCGGCTGGCGTTTTCCGAACGGCGTTCGACATTTTCATCTCGTGGCCCGAAGATCTTCCGCTTCACCGCGAAATAGCGATGATTGCGATTCTCTCCTTCGTACTCGACAAAAATAAGGTCGCGCCGGGAGGCAATGAAATCCTCCGACGCTTGCGAGTGCATTTCAATATGCAAGGGGACAAGTCGCGCCACGATCCGCTGCCAAACCGGCATCAAAAACCTCGTTCAGGATTTCGAGGTTTTTATCGCTATCAATCTGCGGTTGCAATGGTGCGCCTTATTCTCTCCATAGCTGAATCGGAAGCCTGTGGATAGCCGCCGCCCGAACGACGGCGAACGAAGGGGGCCACTCAGCCAGAGCGTCCGCGCAGGCCCGCTGTCGTCGCTGGAGCTTAGAGAAAGAGGAAGCGCGGCGTGCGCTGCTTGTAGTCAGCGTACACGTCGCCGTAAGCCCGCTCCAGCCAAGGCTCTTCCGTATAGGGCAGGACCACGTAAACGAGGATCGCCATACCGCAGAGGACGGCAGATTGCGCCGAGCCATTTGCGAGGCCGGTGCCGAAAAAGCCGAGGATCGACGCGACGTATTGCGGATTGCGGCTGAAGCGATAGAGGCCACCCGTCACAAGCCCCTCGTCGGCGCCGTAGGTATTCTCGATACCAAGATCGAAATAGCCGTAGATCGTGAAGCCGAAGCCGATCACCACGCAGATCATGCCCGCAAGGAAGCGCCACGTGTCGGGGCCACCCTCGGGCCACCCGACCGTGAGGATCGAAAACAGCAGCGTCAGCCCAAGGCCGCCCCGGAACAGCGGCCAGAAGGTGTAATGCTGCCAGCTTCGCTCAGCCGGCGTCGGCCACAGCTTGAACCTTCTGGAGAAGATGGTCACCAGGAGAAGGGCGTTGAGCGTGACGAGCGAGGCCGCGGCCACGTCGAAGATGTACATGAGATAGCTTGGCATGTCGAAAGCCGCTACAGCAGAAATGTATCAACCGCGTGACAGGCGCGTCGCCAAAGATTTGCACCAAGCAGCAAGACCGGGTCAAGCCCTCACTGCGTCGCTGTCACGCACCGGTTCAACTCACGCGCTCGCCGCGTAGGCGTTCGTCGCGCTCACGATCTCATGCACGATGCCGGGTTCGCTCGCCGCGTGTCCGGAATCCGGCACGATGCGCAACTCGGCCTTCGGCCATGCTCGCGCCAGATCCCACGCGTTCTTCAAGGGCGTCACCACGTCGTAACGGCCATGAATGATGGTGCCCGGCAGATGCGCGATGCGGCCAGCGTCTTCGAGAAGCTGATTGTCGCTGCGGAAAAACCCTCGGTTCATGAAATAGTGGCACTCGATGCGCGCGAAGGCGAGAGCGTAGAATTCGCTGCCGAACTGGTTCACGCGCGCTGGATCGGCGAACAGCGAAAGCGTCGTCCCCTCCCATATGCTCCAGGCGCGCGCGGCTGCGAGACGCTCCGCCGCGTCGCTGGAGGTCAGGCGCCGATGATAGGCCGCGATCATGTCGCCACGCTCGGCGGGCGGGATCGGCGCTTGATACGCCTCGAACGCGTCTGGAAACAGCCAGCTCGTTCCCTCCTGATAGAACCAGTCGAGTTCGGCGCGGCGCAGGAGGAAGATGCCGCGCAGCACGAGTTCGCTCACGCGTTCGGGGTGCGTCTCGGCATAGGCGAGCGAGAGCGTCGAACCCCATGAGCCGCCGCAGAGCTGCCAGCGGTCGATGCCGAGATGCACGCGCAGGCGCTCCATGTCGGCGACGAGATCCCATGTGGTGTTTTCGTCGAGGCATGCATGCGGCGTCGAGCGTCCGCAACCGCGCTGATCGAACAGCACGATGCGATATTTCGACGGATCGTGATAGCGGCGCATGGTGGCGTTGCAGCCGCCGCCCGGCCCGCCATGCACCCAGACGGCGGGTTTTCCGCGCGGGTTGCCGCACTCCTCGAAATAGATGTCGTGGCGGTCCGAGACCTTGAGCCAGCCTGTGCGATAGGGTGGGATATCGGGAAACAGCGGCAGCCGCCCGACGGTCGAGCCGGGCGTGGGCGGCTTGGGGGACTCGGCTTGGCGCATGCGGGCCTCCGGGTGAACCGGAGGAAGCGCCTCCGATTCGGGCATCCTAGAGCGTTATCGCTTCCGATGAAATCAAAAGCGCGCTCCAAGTTCTTGTAAGAGCGTGATCTTATCGCGAAACCGGCGTTCCCTTTTACGGATCATGCGCTGGAGCCTTTCACGTTTCCTTGACGCGAAAACACCGCCTCGTCCCACCTCACAGCGTCGGCTTGGTGCGCGATGCCAACCGCACCATGCGCGATTGCAGCGTCTCGCCCGCCGGAACGCGAAGATCCTCCACGGCTTCCAGCGCATGCGCGTCGGGAGCGCCGAAGAGCAGGCTCACAATCGCCGCCGAGACGAAACTCACGGGCACGCCTATGGCCGCAGCGTTCAGCGAGTCGATGCCCAACAGCGGCGCGCCCGACGCGTTCAGATACAACGCCGTGACGGCGAAACCCGCCACCATACCGGCCAGAGCGCCTTTCGCGGAGAGCCTGCGCCACCACACCGACAGCACGAGCACCGCGAAGAATGTGCCCGCCGCAAGCGAGAGGGAGACCATCGCCCAGCGCAGCGGATCGACATGGCCTTGCGCCAGAAAGTAAACGAAGATTCCGAAGACGATCATCGAGAGCCGCGCCACGAGCAGGCGGCGAGCGGGCGACGCGTTGCGTCTCAGGGTTCCGTGATAGATGTCGTCGCTGACGGTATTGGCGAGCGCCACGAGATGCCCCGCTGCGCAGGCCGCGACCGCCGCCAGAAGCGCGGCCGCCGCGAGCCCGAAGAACACGCGCGGCAGTTGGCCCGCCATAGGCAGGATGAGGGCGAGGCTGTCCGGCTGGAAGGTGACGCGTTGCGCGCCGCCAAGCTGTTCAAACTGATTGCCGGGCAGCGAGATGAAGCCAAGTTGCTGCAAGGCTCTCGCCCAGGCGGGCAGGTCGGAAACCGGCACGCCGATGAGCGCCTCGACCGCCATCGCTTTCGTGAAGAAGGCATAGGCCGGGATCGTGAGCACCACGAACGCGCCGATCATCGTCACCCAGCCGAACATGCGGCGGCTGGCGAGGATCGTGGGTGTGGTTGAAAGCCTCGGCAGGAAGGTGGGGTGCGACGCGACACCGACAGCGAGACAGAAGATCAGGAGGACGAAATCGACCGGCGAAAGGGCGCTGAACATGCGCTCGGCGGGGCGCGTCACCGGCTGGGCGCCCTGACCGGGCAGGACGTCGCTCAGCGTCTTCGGCCGCGTCGTGGTGATGAAGCCCTTCGACGCCTCGCGCTCCTTGATCTCCTCAAGCTGGCCGCCATAGGTGAGTTGCGGCAGAGGCAGGTTCGTCCGTATCACCGACACGACGATGAGCGGGGCGATCAGCCCGAGCACCACCACGAACTGCGCGCATTGCGTCCAGGTCGCGGCACGCATGCCGCCCAGCACGACGGCGATGACGATGCTCGCCACGACAAGCAGCGTAAAAAGGGACGCGGGAGAAAGATCGATGCCGAGCGCCTGAGGTGTCGGCAAAAGGTAGCCGACGAGCTTCCCGCCGAGCGCGACTTCAGCCACGATGGCGATGAGGCACGGCGCAATCATCAGCACCGACGCCGCCGGCCTGATGGTTTTTCGCCCGAAGCGCAGATGGAGGAACCCCGGCACAGTGTATGCGCCCGCCTTCCTCAGATGCGGCACGAAAAGCACCGCCATGAGCACAAGCCCGGCGAAAAGCCCGACCGGAATGGCGATGGCGTCGATGCCGATGAAGAAGAACGCGGCGATGCTG
>NZ_JFZJ01000046.1 GCF_000636015.1 Rhodomicrobium udaipurense JA643 | reverse complement strand
CCGCGCGCCTTGACGAAGGAACGAAGGATTTCCTTTTCCTTGCTCTTCTTGTCCTTGCCGTCCACGCGGAACCAGTTCTGCGCGGCCTTGGACACGAGTTCGGGATAGCTGCCGAAGAGACGATCGCGCGCGCCATGCATGAAATCGGGCAGGCGCTTGTATTTCTTGAGATCCTTCATGACGAAGGAGCTTTCGAGCATCTTCTGGTAGAGGGAGAGGTTCTCGGCGGAGAACTTGTCCTTGCGGGCCTTGATCTGGAAGATGGTTTCCGCGGCGATACGGCCCGTCGTCATGGCGAGGTTCGATCCTTCGCGATGCACGGCGTTCACGAACTGCCCCGCGTCGCCGACGATCAGCCAGCCGTCACCGAAGAGTTGCGGCACGGCGTTGTAGCCGCCTTCAGGGATGAGATGCGCTGCGTATTCCTTCACTTCCGCGCCCGCGATGAGCGGAGCCACCGCCGGATGCTTCTTGAAGGTTTCGAGCAGTTCGTAAGGCGCAAGCCCGGTATGCGCGAAGTCCGAGACGAGGCAGCCGATGCCGATCGAGATGCTTTCCTTGTTGGTGTAAAGGAAGCCCGTGCCGGCCATGCCCCTGGTGATGGTGCCAGCGGCTTCGATGACGACGCCTTCGTCACCCGAGATATTGAAGCGGCTCTCGATCACGTCTGACGGAAGGAAGTGCATTTCCTTCACCGCGAGCGCCACCGTGTCCGGCTTCGGACGCGGACGCAGGCCCGCCTTCGTGCCGAGCACGCCGTTCACGCCTTCGGCCATCACGACCACGTCGGCGAGAATGGTGCCTCCCGCGCGGTCCGTCTTAACGCCGATCACCTTGCCGCCCGAGAAGCAGAGATCGGTGACGGTCGTCTCAAGGATGAGGAGCGCGCCCGCCTCCTGCACCTTCTTCGAGAACCACTTGTCGAACTGCGCACGGATGATCGTGTAGCGGTTCGGCGCTTCCTCGTTGAAGTCGTCGGAGCGGTAATGGACACCCGTGTAGGAGGAGTCGTCCATGTACCAGAGGCGCTGCTCGATCAGATGGCGCTCAAGCGGAGCATCGTCCCGGAAATCCGGGATGATCTTCTCCAGCATGTTCGCGTACATGATCGCGCCCTGCACGTTCTTCGAGCCCGGATATTCGCCGCGCTCGATCTGGAGCACTTTCAGGCCGCGCTTCGCCAGAGTGTAAGCACAGGAATTGCCGGCCGGTCCGGCCCCCACGACGATGACGTCGAATTTTTCTGCGGGCATGCGAGTTCTCCTTCGAAACTTCCGCTCAATCAGCCGACGAGGCGCGAGCGCGTGTTGGGGGCGATCCGCTGACGGACTTCCTTCGCGAGCGCGGGGAGGAAGCGGACGGCGTCGGTAATGATGGCGAGATGCGCGAAGTCCATGATCGGCGCGTTCTTGTCGGTGTTGATCGCGAGGATCAGGTCCGCGCCTTCGACACCCACGCGATGCTGGATCGCGCCGGAGATGCCCGCGGCGATGTAGAGTTTCGGACGAATGGTCTTGCCGGTCTGGCCGATCTGGCGGTCGGCCGGGATCCAGCCGCGCTGCACGAGCGGACGCGAGCCGCCCCAATCCGCGCCGAGAGCCTTCGCGAGATCCCTCACGAGCTGATAATTTTCAGCGCTGCCGAGGCCAAGGCCGCCCGCGACGACCACGTCGGCGTAAGCGAGGTTCGACTTGTTCGAGTCGCGGTCGGGGATGAACTGAAGAAGCTTCGTGACGATTTCGTCCTCGATCATCGTGAATTCATATTCGATGACCGGGCCTGACTTGTCGTCGAGGCGCTCCGGCATAGAGAACACGCGCGGCCGAACGGTCGCCATCTGCGGGCGGAAGTTCAGCGTGTAGATCGTGCAGAGAAGCGAGCCGCCGAAGGTCGGGCGTGTCGCGGCGAGGGAGCCATCGGCGTCGACCGCGAGTTCCGTGCAGTCTGCCGTGAGGCCGGTCGCCAGCGTCGTCGCAACCGAGCCCGCGAGGTCGCGGCCGAGCGTGGTTGCGCCAAGAAGCAGGATTTCCGGTTGGAACTTGTTAACCAGTTCCGTCATGCAGCGGGTGTACGGCTCGTTGCGGTAGTCCGCGAGAACCGGGCTTTCCACGAGATAGGCCACGTCGGCGCCGTAGGCGTAACATTCCTGAACGGCGTTGCGGGTGTCTTCTCCAGCGCCACCAAGCACGACGCCGGCGAGCTGCACGCCGAGCTTGTCGGCGAGCTTGCGGCCTTCGCCCATGAGTTCCCACGAGACGGGATGCACGTGACCGCGCTCAAGCTCGATGAAAACCCAGACGTGCTTGTAGGACCTGAACTTCTCGGGAAGTTCTTTCTTCATTCCGGCGCGGCCGCCAGCTGCTGCGGCGGGCTTCGGGGCGGGTGTCGTCGTCATAACCAAATCTCCGTATTGCGCGCTGCTGGCTTAGCTTTGGGCCATGGCCGTGAGTTCTTTTTCGATGGTCGGCAGGCGGCCGAAGATCTCGTCCAGCGCCTTGCTCGCCATCGCGTCCGGCGCAAGGCCGCCGATGTCGATGATCTTCGCCTTCTCGGCGCGAGCGGCCGGCGCGAACACGCGCTTCACCACGGTCGGCGAGCCCTTGAGGCCGCACTTGCCCATCTCGGCGACGCCAGCCGCGGCGGCGTTCCAGGTCACGATCTCGGCGCGGGCGGCGGCGAGCGCCACATCGATGGAGCCGCGACGAATTTCGTTCGTGCCTTCGAGCATGGTGATGAGGCATGGCAGCTTCGACTTGAGCACCTGCACGCCGCCCTCGGCGCGACGCTCGACGGTGATCGTCTTGCCCTCGAGGTTAACTTCGCTGATGCCCGAAACGTAAGTGAGCTGATGCAGGTCGAGGCGCTTGGCGATGCCGGGACCGACCTGCGCGGTGTCGCCGTCGATGGTCTGCTTGCCGGTGAAGACGATGTCGACCGGCTCGTAGGTCTTGCCGATCTTGATGATGGCCTGCGAAAGCGCATAGCTCGTTGCGAGCGTATCGGAACCGGCGAAGGCGCGGTCGGTGAGGAGCACGGCGCGGTCGACGCCATAAGTCAGCGCGCGGCGCAGGCTGTCCTCGGCCATCGGCGGACCCATCGTCAGCACAGTCACGTTGCCGCCGTGCTTGTCGCGCAGGCGAAGCGCCGCCTCGATGGCGAACAGATCATACGGGTTGATGATGGTCGGCACGCCCTGCCGCATGATGGTGTTCGTCACCGGATGAACGCGAATTTGCGCGCTGTCCGGAACCTGTTTGATGCAAACGACGATATGCATGTATCAACCCTTCCTGCGTGCCGCCTAGCGGCCAATGATGGTTAGTGAATCAAGGGGCACGAAAGCCTTCGGCGCTTCTTCCTTCGGCCGGTCGGGGTGGTGCTCCTGCAAAACCTTGAAGACGCGCTCCTGAAGCGGCGTCGACTTTACAAAATCGTCATAGGCGTGAGCCAGCGTTTCGCGCGCGGCCGCGTAGACATCTTCGTCGGTCGCGCCGGCAAAATCGCGCTGCGCGAGATACTGCCCCATGCGCTTCAGAATATGCAAACGAGCCACCTTGAGGCGATCAGGATCGTAGTCGACCTTGAGATACGCGAAGAAGTCTTCCGCTGAGGGAAGCTTTTCGAGATCCGACAAAACGCTCATTGATGCCAACCTTTCGTTTCCACCGCGCGTCACGATACCGCCTTCAGACGAGACGAGAATGCCGACCGCTTTATGGGACAAACGCCCGTGTTGCCGTCTGCCCGCGCGTCCACGAGGGCGGCGGCGAGCCTCAGCAGGGTGAAAGACGGAATGCAGGCTTTGTGCTTTTCCGCATAGCCCCTGACAGCGGCAAGAAGACGGCGTTCCTCGTCCTCGGTGAGTTGCAAGCCCAGATAAGACAACTCGTGACGCAAACCCGCAAGCCCTGAATGCTTGCCGACGACGAAACGGTGGTTTCGGCCGAGGCGGCGCGGCGACAGCGCCTCGTAGCAGTCCTTGCTCTTGAGGATGCCGTCGACGTGAATGCCGGATTCGTGCGTGAAGACGTCCTTGCCGACGATGGGAGCGGAGCGCGCGATTTCGCGGCCGCTGCACCGGGCCACAAGTTCGCTTAGGTGACCGAGGGCGGGCAGATGGATGCGCGTTGCCTGCGCGAAGAGCGAGTCGAGCGCAACCGCGATCTGTTCGAGGGGGGCATTGCCCGCCCGCTCGCCCAGACCGTTGACGGTCACGCTGGCCGCGCTCGCTCCTGCTTCCAACGCGGCCAGCGTGTTGGCTGTGGCCAGACCGAGATCGTCATGGCCATGAAATTCGATGGGAAGATCCGTGATGCGCTTTACGGCTTCGATGGCGGCACGGATGGAAATCGGGTCGAGCACGCCGAGCGTGTCGGCGAAACGGTAGCGCACCGCTCCGGCCCTTGCCGCCGCTTCGAGAATGGGTTCGAGCGTGTCGCGGGTAGCGCGCGACGAGTCTTCGCCGCCGAAAGCGACTTCAAGACCCTTGGCGCGGGCATAGCCGATGACGTCGGTGACGGCTGCCACCACGCGCGGCAGCGAACCGCCGAATTTTGCGGCAATCTGGAAGCGCGAGACCGGCGCGGACAGGTTCACGATGGAGACGCCGGAAGCGATGGCGTCGTCCACGTCGCCGCGACGCATGCGACACCAAGCAATGACGCGCAACGGCAGGCCAGCCTTCGCGATCCGACGGATTGCCTCCTGCTCGTCGCGGCCCATGGCGGGCGTGCCCGCCTCGATCTCGTCGACGCCGACATCGGCGAGCGCGGCCGCAATCTGCATCTTCTCGGCGGCCGTGAAGGCGACGCCCGGCGTCTGCTCGCCATCCCTCAGCGTCGTGTCGTTAATGGCGACGCGGCCCGAAAGGGTGCGGCGGATGAACAGCGCGTTGTCGTCGCCCGCGGTCCCGTCGCCGTCGTTCATTCCGTTGAGACCGTTTGAGAGGTCGCGCATCCCGCATTCCGCCTGGTAAAACCGCCGCGTCGATCCGCAGCGCGCAACTTGTAAAGCAGGAGACGTGCCAAACGCCTAAGCGGCTGAAATGCGCGGAATAGTTTTAAATCCACGGCGGTGTCGAAAGTCCGACACGTGTCGCACTTGCGACATATCGGGAAAATGAGTTCGGAAAGGTAAAAAATATGCGCCCGGAGGTGAAGCCGGGCGCGGCCGAAAGTCGATCACGCCTCGATCAAATGTCGATGATCGGCGCCTTCTTTTCGGCATAAGGGTGCGAAGTAGAAATCGAACATGAAAGAAGAAGTCGGGAGCCGCGCGGGCGCTATCTGATGCCGGTGATCGACAGGATGGCGTTGACTACGCCGCCCGACGCCCACATCAGATATCGCGCGAAGAAATCGAGATCGAGCCCGGCGCTACGCCCTGCGAACGGCAGGAGGAAGATCAGCGTCAGGATCAGGAGCAGCCCGTAAGGTTCCAGCCCCTCGAAGCGATAGGCGAGGCGGCGCGGCAGAAGCCCGGTCACCACGCGGCCACCATCGAGCGGCGGGATCGGCAGCATGTTGAACACGGCGAGGATTGCGTTGATCAGGATGCTGTTCACAAGGTTCTGTGCGACCCAAGCATTCGCAGGCGACGGCAATTCCCGCGCGACGTAAAAAAGAAGCGCCGACACGACCGCGAGAAAGATGTTCGCGCCGGGGCCCGCAAGCGCCACGATAATCATGTCCCGGCGCGGATTGTTCAGATTGCGGAAATTCACCGGCACCGGCTTCGCCCATCCGAACAGGAACGGCGCGCGCAGCAGAAGCAGCATGGCAGGTATGAGCACAGTTCCGACCGGATCGACGTGCTTGAACGGATTTAGCGTGACACGGCCGAGCATCCATGCGGTGTTGTCGCCAAGACGGCGGGCCGCGAAGCCGTGCGCCGCCTCATGGAGCGTAATCGCGAGCAATAGCGGAACGACCCACGTCGAAACCGTGTAAAGGATCGCGTTCAAATCTCCGCCCATGATTCGTCCCCGCTGCGCTGTCGCCTGCCGCCACTCTCAGGATAAAGTGTTTACGCGGGGTGTCCGGGACAAGCCGTCATTTTTATCGTTCGCGCGGGCGTCGCGTTCACACTCAGCAAAGCGTCTCGCGACGGCCCGGCGCTCTTGTTTTATTATTCAGCGGCGGCTATCGAGCTAACGCTCTCGGCTTCACAGCCGTGTCAAAACGGCTCCGCATTATCAGTCGATGCGGACCGGGGAAAAAAGGGACCATGACCGAAACGAAGTCGCAAACAGAATTGAGAGTGCGCGCCGCTGAAAGCGACGAACGCGAAAATGCGCAGGAACGGATCGTGGAGCTTCGTGAGCAGATTCTCGCGCATCTCATTTCCAAGACGGGGCGGGACCGCTCGTCCGCCAGCACGCGAGACTGGTTCCTGGCAACCGCGCTCACCGTGCGCGACCGCATCGTGGAGCGCTGGATCGACTCGAAGCAGGAGAGCTTCGATCAGGGCCAGCGTCGGGTCTATTATCTCTCGCTGGAGTTTCTCATCGGCCGCCTGCTGATGGACTCCCTCAACAATCTCGGCCTCACGGCCTCCGTGCGCGAGGCGCTGTCCGGCCTCGACGTCGACCTCGAAGAACTGCGCGAGATCGAGCCGGACGCGGCACTCGGCAATGGCGGCCTCGGGCGCCTCGCAGCGTGCTTCATGGAAAGCATGGCGACGCTCTCGGTCGCGGCATATGGCTACGGCATCCGCTACGATCACGGCCTGTTCCGGCAGGCAATCAAGGATGGCTGGCAGCATGAATATCCCGAGGACTGGCTCGCCTTCGGCAATCCGTGGGAGTTCCCGCGGCCCGAAATCGAATATGAGATCGGCTTCGGCGGCTCTGTAGAGGCCAAGGCAGACGGTCGCGCCGCGCAGATCTGGAAGCCGAACGAGATCGTTGAGGCGGTCGCCTATGACACGCCCGTGGCGGGCTGGCGCGGCGCTTCGGTGAACACGCTCCGCCTGTGGCGGTCGCGCGCGCCCGATCCGCTCCGTCTCGACGTGTTCAACGCGGGCGATTACGTGGCGGCGCAGGCCGACCAGGTGCGCGCGGAAAGCATCTCGAAAGTGCTCTACCCGAGCGACTCGACGCCAGCCGGGCTGGAGCTTCGGCTCCGGCAGGAATATTTCTTCGCGGCGGCCTCGCTGAAAGACCTGATCCGCCGCCACCTCGCCCAGCATGGCGACATCACGACCCTTGCTGAAAAGAACGCCATCCAGCTCAACGACACGCATCCCGCGATCGCCATCGCAGAGATGATGCGCTTGCTCGTCGACGTGTACGCGCTCGAATGGGACGAAGCGTGGCGCATCACGCAGCAGACATTCTCCTACACCAATCACACGCTTCTGCCGGAGGCGCTCGAAAGCTGGGCCGTTCCGCTGATGGAGCGGCTGCTCCCGCGTCACATGCAGATCATCTACCTGATCAACGCGCTGCATCTCGACCGCCTGCGGTCGGCGGGGCACCATGATTGGGGGCTTCTCTCCAGCGTGTCGCTAATCGACGAACACTCCGGCCGGCGCGTGCGTATGGGCACCCTCGCCTTCCTCGGCTCGCACAAGGTCAACGGCGTATCGCAGCTTCACACCGACCTCATGAAGGAAACGGTGTTCCGCGACCTCCACAGCCTTTATCCCGACCGCATCGTGAACAAGACGAACGGCATCACCTTCCGCCGTTGGCTGTTCGAAGCCAATCCCGGCCTGACACGCCTCATTTCAGAAACGATAGGCCCCGCCTTCCTCGACGACCCGGAAGCGCTGCGAAAGCTCGAAGCCGTCGCCGCTGACAAGGAGTTTCAGGCGCGCGCCATGAGCGTGAAGCAGAAGAACAAGGAGGCGCTTGCGAAGATCATCACCGACCGCCTCCTCATCAAGGTGGACCCGGACGCGTTGTTCGACGTGCACGTGAAGCGCATCCACGAGTACAAGCGCCAGCTTCTGAACGTGCTGGAGACCATCGCCTGCTACAACGACATCCGTGCCCATCCCACCAAGGATTTCGTGCCGCGTGTGAAGATCTTCGCGGGCAAGGCGGCGGCGAGCTACCATCAGGCGAAGCTCATCATCAAGATGATCCACGATGTCGGCCGCGTCATCAACAACGACCCGTCCGTTCGCGGGCTGCTCAAGGTGGTGTTCCTTCCGAATTTCTGCGTGAGCCTCGCCGAGCGGATCATTCCGGCCGCTGACCTGTCAGAACAAATCTCGACAGCCGGCATGGAGGCGTCGGGCACCGGCAACATGAAGTTCGCGTTGAACGGCGCGCTCACCATCGGCACGCTCGACGGCGCGAATGTCGAACTCCGCGAGCGCGTGGGCGACGAGAACATCTTCATCTTCGGCCTCACCGCCGAGGAGGTGCAGAACCATCGCGCTCAGGGAATCGACGCGCGAGAGACGATCGCCCGTTCGCCGGTGCTTAAGGATGTGCTCGACTCCCTCGCGTCGGGTGTGTTCTCTCACGACGACCGGGACCGCTACAAACAACTGGTGGATATCCTCACCTACCATGATCATTTCATGGTGACTGCGGATTTCGACGCCTATTGTGAGGCGCAACGGCTGGCAGATATTCGCTGGCGAGACCGCAAATCGTGGTGGCGTTCGAGTATCCTGAACACCGCGCGCGTCGGTTGGTTCTCCTCCGACAGGACCATCGCGGAATATGCGGAAGATATCTGGCGGGTTCCCGTCCGTACCGTCAGCAAAAGCTAGAAGCGGATCCGATCAGGTTGACCGACCTGATCGGTGAATCCGTCTCTCAACCTAAAAGAAGAGACCACTTTACCGGCCAGAATTGCGATGCAATCGGATCGGAACGGGCTCCAAGGGTGATATTGTGACCGAAGCCAGCTGGCGTGTGCGAGAAGAGGACGTTTCGAAGATCGCGTCCGCCACGCATGGCGATCCCTTCTCCGTGCTAGGCCTGCATCGCGCGGGCAACGGAATGGCGATTCGCGCTTTCGTGCCGGGCGTCGAGCGTCTCGGGGCCATCCTCGAAAGCGGTGTGACCGTCCCGCTGGAGCGGCGCGGCTTCGGCGACTTCTTCGAGGCCTTCGTTCCGGGAGTGGCGGAGCGCTTTCGCTATCGGCTCCGCGCTGTGATCGCCGGCCACGCGTTGGACTTTCAGGATCCTTACGAGTTCGGCCCTGTGCTCGGCCCGATGGACGATTACCTCCTCGTGGAAGGCACGCACAAGCGGCTCTACGAGCGGCTTGGCTCACATCCGATCCATCATGAGGGCGCTGACGGTGTGCTGTTCGCGGTCTGGGCGCCGCATGCACGCCGCGTCTCGGTCGTCGGCGATTTCAACCAGTGGGACGGCCGCCGCCACACGATGCGCAAGCGCGTCGACAGCGGCATCTGGGAGCTGTTCGCGCCCGGCATCGGCGAGGGCACCGTCTACAAATACGAGATCATCGGCGTGAACGGCGATCTTCAGCCGCTCAAGGCCGATCCGTTCGGCTTCTCCGGCGAACTGCGCCCATCCACCGCCTCCGTCGTCGCGCGCACCGACGGCCATGAATGGGGCGACGAAGCGCATATGGCCTGGCGGCCGACGGTCGAAGCCCGCCGCGGGCCGATGTCGATCCTTGAGGTGCACGCGAGTTCGTGGCGGCGCAAATGGGACGGCGGCTTCCTGTCCTACGACGAGCTTGCGGACCAGCTCATTCCCTACGCCGTGGACATGGGCTTCACGCATATCGAGCTTATGCCGATTTCGGAGCATCCGCTCGACGCTTCTTGGGGATACCAGCCTATCGGGCTTTTCGCACCGACCCGCCGCTTCGGCGACCCGGCGGGCTTCCAGCGCTTCGTCGACGGCGCGCACCGGGTTGGCCTCGGCGTGATCCTCGACTGGGTGCCCGCGCATTTCCCGACCGACGAGCACGGGCTTGCAAAGTTCGACGGCACGGCGCTCTACGAGCATCCCGATCCGCGCCGGGGCTTCCACCCCGACTGGAACACGGCGATCTACGATTTCGGCCGCGCCGAAGTCGCCAGCATGCTCGTCTCCAACGCGATATACTGGCTCGACCGCTACCATATCGACGGCCTGCGCGTGGATGCGGTGGCGTCCATGCTCTATCTCGACTACTCGCGGAAAGCGGGCGAATGGCTGCCGAACCCGGATGGCACCAACCAGAACCACGACGCCGTGCGGTTCCTGCAAGACGCGAATGCAAGCGTCTACGGCGCCTATCCCGGCATCGCGACCATCGCCGAGGAATCGACCTCTTGGCCCGGCGTGTCGCAGCCGACAAGCGCGGGCGGCCTCGGCTTCGGCTTCAAGTGGAACATGGGCTGGATGAACGACACGCTGTCGTACATCGCGCTCGATCCGGTCTACCGGAAATATCACCATCACAAGCTCACCTTCGGGCTGCTCTACGCCTTCTCCGAAAACTTCATCCTACCGATCAGCCACGACGAGGTGGTTCACGGCAAGGGCTCCGTGCTCGGCAAGATGCCCGGCGACGATTGGCAAAAATTTGCCAATGTTCGCGGCTATTACGGGTTCATGTGGGGCTATCCGGGCAAGAAACTTCTCTTCATGGGGCAGGAATTCGCGCAGCGGGCCGAGTGGAATTTCGACGCGGGGCTGGACTGGTGGTCGCTCGACCATGCGTCGCATCGCGGCGTGCAGTCGCTGGTCCGCGATCTGAACCGCCTCCATCGCGAGAAGCCCGCGCTCCATGCGCGCGACTGCGAGCCGGAGGGCTTCCAGTGGATCGTGGTCGACGACGAGGCGCAATCCGTTTTCGCGTGGTTGCGTTATGGCGGACCCGGCGCGAAGCCGGTGTTGGTCGCGTCCAACTTCACGCCGGAACCGCGCTATAATTATCGCATCGGGCTGCCCTTCGCCGGGCGCTGGCGCGAAATTCTCAACACGGATGCGCCGGAGTATGGCGGTGCGGGTATTGGCAATTTTGGCGAAGTCCACGCTTCGATGCAGGAGAGCCACGGTTTGCCGGCATCGGCGGAAATCACCCTGCCACCGCTCGCAACTGTTTATTTCGAACATGACTCGGTTTAGACCCGAATTGTGTGCATCGTTCAAAAGACTGTGATGGTTCTCCTTCACTTTCGAAGGGATCGGTAAGCGCCACAGCGCACTGTTTCGGGAATGGTTCCGGAACTTCCCCGCCGCTCGCGTCGAGGCGTCAGCCGAATTAACACGAGTGCAGTTCTGTTTTCATGCCACCTTGGGTTATGGCAGGCAGAAGCTCGACTCGGAGGACACAATGAGACCGGTTGGAAGCTCCCCTCTTGCACGTCACGCGATGGCCTATGTCCTCGCGGGTGGACGTGGCAGCCGCCTGTTGGAATTGACCGACCGGCGCGCGAAACCCGCCGTCTATTTCGGCGGAAAGTCGCGAATCGTGGATTTTGCGCTGTCCAATGCCTATAATTCCGGCATCCGTCACATGGCGGTGGCGACACAGTACAAGGCGCACAGCCTGATCCGCCATCTGCAACGCGGCTGGAATTTCCTGCGCCCGATTAGGAACGAAAGCTTCGACATCCTGCCAGCAAGCCAGCGCGTCTCCGAGTCGCTCTGGTATCTCGGGACCGCCGACGCCGTTTATCAGAACATCGATATCATCGAAGACTACGGCACCAAATATATCGTCGTCCTCGCCGGCGACCACGTCTACAAGATGGACTATGAGTTCATGCTCCAGCAGCATGTCGATCAGAACGCGGACGTGACCGTGGGCTGCATCGAAGTGCCTGTCGCCGAGGCCAGCAGCTTCGGCGTAATGCATGTCGACGAGACGGACCAGATCATTTCATTCGTCGAAAAGCCCGCCGATCCGCCGACGATGCCCGGCAACGCGGACATCTCGCTCGCAAGCATGGGCATCTATGTTTTCGAACAGAAATTCCTCTTCGACCTGCTGCGTCGCGACGCCGCCGACCCGAATTCGAGCCACGATTTCGGCAAGGATCTCATTCCATACATCGTGAAGAACGGCAAAGCCGTTGCCCACAGCTTCAACCGCTCCTGCGTGCGGTCGGAAACCGAGCCCGGCGCCTACTGGCGCGACGTCGGCACCGTTGACGCCTACTGGCAGGCCAATATCGACCTGACGCATGTGGTTCCCGATCTCGACATCTACGATCAGAACTGGCCGATCTGGACCTATAACGAAGTCACGCCGCCAGCCAAATTCGTGCATGACGAAGACGGGCGTCGCGGCTCCGCGATCTCCTCGCTCGTCTCCGGCGGCTGTATCGTGTCCGGCGCGACGATCCGCAACACGCTCCTTTCAACCGGCTCGCGCATCAACTCATTCTCCAAGGTCGAAAACGCGGTCATCCTGCCTTATGTGCAGGTCGCGCGCTCCTGTCGCCTTCGCAATGTCGTCATCGACGCCAATGTAAAAATACCTGAGGGGCTTGTCGTCGGCGAAGATCCGGAAGAAGATGCGCTGCGCTTCCGCCGGACCGAACGCGGCATCTGCCTCATCACCCAGCCCATGATCGACAGGTTGGAAGCGTGAGCCGTCTCAAGGTCCTATCCGCCGCTTCGGAGCTTTATCCGCTCGTGAAAACGGGCGGTCTCGCCGATGTCACCGGCGCGCTACCCGGCGCGCTCTCCGGCCTCGAAATCGACGTGCGCTCGCTCGTTCCCGGCTATCCGTCGGTTATCAGCGCGCTCGAAGGCGGCGAGACGGCCCTTTCGATCCCCGACCTGTTCGGCGGCCCGGCGCGCGTGCTCGCTGCGACCGCTGGCGCGCTCGACCTTTTCGTGCTCGACGCGCCGCATCTCTACGACCGCCCCGGCAATCCCTACACGCAGCCCGACGGCACGGACTGGCCCGACAACGCGTTCCGCTTTGCCGCGCTCGCCAAGACCGCCGCGCTGATCGCCGAGGGCGCGATCCCCGCCTTCCAGCCCGACATCCTGCATGTGCACGATTGGCAGGCAGCTCTTGCGCCCGCCTATCTGCGGTACGGCGGCAAGGGCGGCGCGGCCACGGTCGTCACCGTCCATAATCTCGCCTTTCAGGGCCAGTTTCCGGCCGAATTGCTCGGGCCGCTCGGCTTCCCGCCCGAGGCCTTTTCCATCGGCGGCGTCGAACATTACGGCATGATCGGCTTCCTCAAGGCCGCCCTGCGCCTCTCGGACCGCATCACCACCGTCTCGCCTTCCTATGCGCAGGAGATCCAGCGGACAGAGACAGGCATGGGCTTCGATGGCCTGTTGCGCGAGCGCGCCGCCCGTCTCTCCGGCATCCTGAACGGCATCGACACCGGCGTGTGGAACCCGTCCGCGGACCCGCGCATCGCCGCCAAGTATAGCGCAGAAACCTTCGACGCGCGGGCGAAGAATAAAACGACGCTTCAGGAAATCTTCGGCCTCGACGCCGAACCGGGCGCGCTGGTGGTTGGCGTGGTTAGTCGCTTGTCTTGGCAGAAAGGGCTCGACATCCTCGCCGAAGCGCTGCCGGTGCTTCTTGGCGAAGGCATGCAGCTTGCGCTTCTCGGCGCGGGCGATGCGGACCTGGAAGCACGTTTTCGCGTGGCAGCGGAGGCAAACCCCGGCCGCGTCGGCGTGCGGATCGGCTATGACGAAGCGGTCGCGCATCGCATTCAGGCAGGATCGGACGCGCTCGCTGTGCCGTCGCGCTTCGAGCCGTGCGGCCTGACGCAGCTTTGCGCGCTGCGCTATGGCGCGGTTCCGCTCGTGGCACGTGTCGGCGGCCTCGCGGACACCATCATCGATTCCAACGAAATGGCGCTCGCGGCGGGTGTGGCGACGGGCATCATGTTCCATCCCGGCACGCGCGAAAGCCTCGAACTCGCGCTCAGCAAGGCGGCTGCCCTGTTCCGCGACCGCGACACGTGGCGGCGGCTTCAACTCAACGGGCTGGCGACGGACGTTTCGTGGCGCGCGCCCGCAAAACGCTACGCCCTGCTCTATCGCGAGCTTGTCGCGGAGCGCTCGACGGCATCGGGCGCGACGGCGTGACGGCCATCCGCGTCGGCGATGGCTCGCCCGAGCCGCTTGGCTTGACGCTCGACGGACGTGGCGCGAACGTCGCCGTGTTCTCCGCGCATGCGACCGCAATCGAACTTTGCCTGTTCGATGCGGCAGGCGAGCGCGAGGTGGAGCGGATCCGCCTGCCCGCCCGCACGGGGGATGTATGGCACGGCCGCATCGAGGGGATCGGCGCGGGGACGCGCTACGGGGTTCGCGCACACGGGCCATACGATCCTGCGAACGGCCATCGCTTCAACCCAGCAAAGCTTCTTGTCGATCCGTATGCGCTGGCGCTCGACCGCCCGCTCAAACTTCATCCCTCGATGTTCGGCTATCGGCCCGGCACCGACGACCTCACGCGCGACGACACCGACAGCGCATCCGCGATGCCGAAGGCTATCGCGCTCAACCTTTCGCATGAGCCGCGCGATGCGCGCGCCTTCGCGGCGACCGGCGCGCCCGCTATCCTCTACGAACTGCACGTCAGGGGCTACACGAAGCGCAACCCGCACGTGCCGGAACCCGTGCGCGGCACCTTCGCCGGGCTCGCCGACCCCGCCGCCATCGAGCACCTTGTTAAGCTCGGCGTGACGGCAGTCGAGCTTCTGCCGTGCGCGGCGTGGATCGACGAGCGACACCTGGCACCAGCGGGCCTCACGAATTATTGGGGCTACAACCCCATCGCCTTCATGGCCCCGGACCCGCGCCTTGCGCCCGGCGGCTGGGCCGAAGTGCGCGCGGCGACGGATGCGCTGCACGCGGCGGGCATCGAGATCATCGTGGATGTGGTGTTCAACCACACGGGCGAAGGCGACGAACTCGGCCCGACGGTAAGCTTTCGCGGCCTCGACAATGCAAACTATTACCGGCTTCGCGCCGACGATTCGCGCTTCTACGTGAACGACGCGGGCTGCGGCAACATTCTCGCGGCCGACCGTCCCGCCGTGCTGCGCCTCATCATGGACAGCTTGCGCGCCTGGGCAACGCTCGGCGGCGTGGATGGCTTCCGCTTCGATCTCGCGACCACGCTCGCGCGCCGCGAGACTGGCTTCGACCCCGAAGCGCCGCTACTCGCCGCCATCGCGCAAGATCCGGTCCTGCGCCGCCTGCGCCTCATCGCGGAGCCGTGGGACATCGGTCCCGGCGGCTATCAGGTCGGCGAGTTCCCGGCGAATTGGAGCGAGTGGAACGACAAGTTTCGCGATGGCGTGCGCCGCTTCTGGCGCGGCGACAGCGGGCTTGCGTCGGAAATGGCGACGCGGTTTTCCGGCTCGCAGGACGTATTCTACAAGCGCCGCCCCTCCGCGAGCGTGAACTTTGTCACAGCCCACGACGGCTTCACGCTAGCCGACCTCGTCAGCCACGAGCGCAAGCACAACGCGGCCAACGGCGAGCAGAACCGCGACGGCACGAACGACAATCTGTCGTGGAATAATGGAGCCGAGGGCGCGACCGACGACGCCACAATCCTCGCGGCGCGGCGGCGCGATGAACGCGCGCTGCTGGCGACGCTCCTGTTCGCACGCGGCACGCCGATGCTCGTCATGGGTGCGGAAACCGGCCAAACGCAGCACGGCAACAACAACGCCTACGCTCAAGACAGTGAAACCGCGTGGCTCGACTGGGCCGGGGCCGACGCGGCGCTGACGGCGTTCACGGCGCGTGCGATTGCGCTGCGGGCGGCGCATCCGGCGCTGTGGCGCGACCGTTTCCTGTCAGGCGAACTGCAAGACGCAAGCGGCGTTCCCGACGTGCAATGGCTGTCGCCGTCGGGCGCGCTGATGCAGGCTGAAGACTGGACGCGCGGCGACCTTCACACTGTGATCGCTGCGCTCTACGCTACGCACGCCGACGACCGCGCGGCGGATCGCGTTCTGGTCGCGCTTCATGCCGGGTGGGACGCGCTGCGAATTGCGTTGCCGGAACCGCGCGAGGGCTTCGCGTGGCGCAGCGTGCTCGATAGTTCGGACGCAACCGGCGAGCCGCGAAGCGCATCGGCGGATGGGGTCGCCGAAATCGCGCCGCGCTCGGTTGTGATCCTGACAGAGGAACGCGAAACGGGCGAGCGGACGAAGCGCCGCAGCGCCGATCCGGAGCTTCTCGATCACCTGGCGCGGGCGGCGGGCATCGCGCCGGACTGGTACGACATCACCGGCGAACGCCATGTCGTGCCGGACGACACGAAGCGCGCGCTGCTCTCCGACATGGGCTTTCCCGCTGAAACGAGCGGCGAGGCGCGGGCGAGCCTCGGCCGCCTCGCGGATGAGCGCGTCCGCCGCAAGCTGCCATTTTCGCTTGTCGCGCGCGAAGGCGAGGCGGCGACGCTTCGCATCGCAACCGATGACCACCGCGCACCTCGCTGGCTGATCGTCGGGCGCGAGGACGGCGGCGAGGATGCCGTCGCGCTTGAAGTGGCCGCGTCCGAAACGATCACCGCGCCGGATGGCCGCCGCATCGACACGATCCGCGCCTCCCTGCCCTCGCTCGCGCCCGGCCGCTACACGCTTCGCCTTGAAACCCACTCCGACGCCGCGTGCCGCCTGACGGTTGCGCCGCGCCGCTGCTATCTGCCCGAGCGCCTCCGGGATGGCGGAAAGGCGACCGGCCTCGCCGCGCAGCTTTATTCGCTCCGTCGCGACGGCGATCAGGGCATCGGCGATTTCACGACGCTCGGCCGGATCGCCGGGGACACCGCGCACGCGGGCTATGCCACGCTTGGGCTGAACCCGCTGCACGCGCTGTTTCCCGGCGATCGCGAGCGCGCCAGCCCATATTACCCGTCCGACCGACGCTTCCTCGATCCGCTTTATATCGATGTCTCAACGGTCGAAGGTGCCCGCACGCGCGCTGCATTCGCACAGCATGTCGCCGCCTTCGCCACGCTTTCATGCACGCCAACTGTCGATTACGCGGGCGTCTGGCACGCCAAGCGCGCCGTTCTTGAGGCGGCGTTCGCGGATTTCGAGGCGGCGGGCGACAAGACGAGTTTCAACGCCTTTGTCGCAGCGGGCGGCACGGCGCTCGCAGGCTTCGCACTGTTCGAGGCAATCGGCGAGACGCGCCCCGGCGAACCGTGGCCCGCATGGCCCGACGCGCTTCGCAACCGCGATCCGTCCGCGCTTGCGTCCTTCGCAGCGGAGCATGCGCCGCGCGTCCGCTTCCATCAATGGACGCAGTGGGTCGCCGAGACGCAGCTCAATGAAGCCGCGCGGCGCGGCGCTGAAGCCGGGCTGTGGCTCGGCTTTTATCGAGACCTCGCCGTGGGCGCTGCACCGGACGGCGCGGAAGCCTGGGCGAACGCGGATCAGATGCTGAAGCGCGCAGCCATCGGCGCACCGCCCGATCCGCTGGCCGAGGGCGGCCAGAACTGGGGTCTTCGGCCGCCGAACCCGCTCGCCTGGACGCGCAACGGCTACGACGTATTCCGCGGCGTCATCGCGGCGAACATGCGCCACTCGGGCGCGCTTCGCATCGACCACGCGATGGGCCTCGCGCGCCTTTTTGTAATCCCCGAGGGCGCGAGCGGACGCGACGGCGCGTATATCGGATTTCCCGTCGACGATCTCATCGGCGAACTCGCGCTGGAAAGCCAGCGCGCGCGCTGCGTCGTCATCGGCGAAGACCTCGGCACCGTGCCTTGGGGCTTTCGCGAGACGATGGAAGCGGCGGACGTGTTGAGCTATCGCGTGTTCTGGTTCGAGCGCGACGGCGAAGGTTTCGCCCCGCCACGCACCTACCCTGCGAAGTCCGTCGCGTGCATCTCGACGCACGATTTGCCGACGCTGAAAGGCTGGTGGGAGGGCGTGGACATCCGCGAGAAGGAAGCGCTCGGCCTCATCGCGGCGGAAGAGGCGGCGGCGGCACGCGACCGGCGCTCGAACGACAAGGCCGCACTCATCGCGCTTCTTGCGGCGGAAGGCATCGCGTTCGATGCATCGCCGGATGCGCCATTCGATCCCGCTCTGACGGACGCCGCGCATCGCCTCGTCGGCACCGCGTCCTCGCTTATCGCCATCGAGCAGATCGACGACCTCGCGGGCGAGACGACCGCCGTCAACCTCCCCGGCACCGACCGCGAGCGCCCGAACTGGCGGCGCAAGCTCTCCGCGATGCCCGCGCTGGGCAAGCGGCGTTAGGCTCACGCCGAACGTGACAGCGCGATGACAGGGGCGTTACAGCCCCGGTTTCGCCGTCAGAGACTTTGCGGTGACTTTTACGTTATCGCGACACCCGAACCAATTGCTTCAGGGCAGCAGCAAGAATAGTTTGCTACATTCGCGATCGACGCGCGATTTGCGATCCCAGGGAGCTTGGCCTTGAGCATAGAACCGCAAACGGAAAAGTCCGACTTTCCCAATCCTCATGAGGCCCGTTTTCATCTGATCGGGGCGGGTATCTCCTCTCTCGCGGCCGCGGCTTTTCTCATTCGCGATGGCAAGATCGCCGGACGCAACATCACCATCTACGGCGACCAGCCGAGGCCCGGCGGCAGCCTCGATCAGGCGGGCTCCGTGGAAACGGGGTATGTCGCGCGCGGCAGTCGCGTGCTCGAACCGCATTATGTCTGTACGTTCGATCTGTTTTCGACCATTCCTGCGCTCGACGGTTCGCGCTCGGTCACGCAGGACATTTTCGCCTGCAACGAGGCGCTGAAAACGAACGCGCATGCCCGCATCGTGCGCGGCGGCAAGAAGGTCGATTCGCCCGCATTCGGCCTCAGCGAAGAACATCGACTCGCCATCATCAACATCGCGCTGAGCCCCGAAAGCGTGCTCGGATCGAGCGCCGTCAAGGATCACTTCGACGAGGCGTTCTTCTCGACCGGCTTCTGGACGCTCTGGGCCACGACCTTCGCTTTCCAGCCCTGGCACAGCGCGGTCGAGATGAAGCGCTATCTGATGCGCTTCGTACACATGATGCCGGGCTTCAGCCGCCTTCAGGGCTTCATGCGCACGCCCTATAACCAGTATGACACCATGGTGCGGCCGCTCGCGCGCTGGCTCGAACAACGGGGCGTGCGCTACAAGACCGGCGCGGCCGTCACCGACATCCGCTTCGAGCGCATGGAGGACGCGCAACGCCCCGCCTCCCTCATTCTGGAAAGGGACGGCGCGGTCGAAGAGGTCAAGCTCGACTCGAACGACTACACCATCGTTACGCTCGGCTCGATGATCGACTCAGCGTCCACCGGCGCGATGGACCGGGCCGCACCGTTCGAGCCGAACCGGCGGGGCGCGGCGTGGCGGCTGTGGGAAAAGATCGCCGAGGGCCGTGCGGAATTCGGCAAGCCAGCGGCGTTCGACAACCGCGTCGACCAGTCGAAATGGGTGTCCTTCACGGGCACGATGCGCGATCCGGCCTTCTTCCGGTTGGTGAAGGACTTCACCGGCAACGTGCCGGGCGAAGGCGGGCTCATCACCTTCGCCGACTCCGGCTGGCTGCTTTCGATCACCCTGCCCCAGCAGCCGCACTTCATCGGCCAACCCGATGGCGTCGAGGTGTTCTGGGGCTACGGGCTTACCGTCGACCGCCCGGGCAATTTCGTGAAGAAGCCCATGGCGGAGTGTACCGGCCGCGAGATCATGATGGAGGTGCTGGGCCATCTCAAGGCCGAGGACAAGGCCGCGCAGGTTCTCGACAACGCCATCGTCATTCCGCGCACCATGCCCTACATCATGGCGGAGTTCCTGACGCGCGCGCCGGGCGACCGGCCGCATGTGATGCCTAAGGGCTGGTGGAACCTCGCCTTCGCCGGGCAGTTCTGCGAGCTTTCCGACGATACCGTGTTCACGGTGGAATATTCCGTGCGCTCGGCACAGACGGCGGTTTACTCGCTGCTTCAGCTCGATAAGGCACCGCCGCCCGTCTACAAGGGCCATCATAATCCGGTCGTGCTCTACAAGGCGTTCATGGCGCTGATGAACTGAACGCGGCTACGGAGAGCGAGATCGCTTCTGACGGAGTGTCGCTCCAGCGCGCCGGCTTCAAAGGCGCCCCAACGGACGGGTCCGGCGGCTTCCGTCGCATTCAAGGTCCGCAAGGCGCGCTCTGGAAGTAGCAGTGTTGGAGCGGCTCATGACTTTGAGATCGGCAACGCCGCTCGCCACAAAAGGAGCCGATTTAAACTCGCCGCTCCAACTACCGCAAGACCGGCCGCCATTTGCGCGTCATGCTCTGGTGGCTGACACCGCCGCCTCATAGACCTCCGACTTGAACCCGACGAGCGTCTTCTTGCCGAGGTCGAGCACCGGCCGCTTTATGATCGACGGATTTGCCAGCATCAGCGCGATGGCCTTTTCCTCGTCGATATTTTCGCGATCCGCCTCGGGCAGGTTGCGAAACGTCGTGCCCGCGCGGTTTAGCAGCGCTTCCCAGCCGTGCTCCTTCACGAAGCGGCGCAACAGCGACTCGTCCGCCCCTGCCGTCTTGTAGTCGTGGAAGGTGTAAGCCACGCCGCGGTCTTCAAGCCAGATCCGCGCCTTCTTCACGGTGGAGCAATTCTTGATGCCGTACATGCTTATGGTCACTTCGCCTCCCCCTGCCCTTGTGCCCGCGCGTGAAACACGATGGCAGCGGCGTTCGAGATGTTGAGGCTCTTGATCGGGCCGGGCGCGGAAAGCGCCGCAATCGCGTCGCAGCCCTCGCGCACGAGCCGCCGCAGTCCCTTGTCCTCCGCGCCGAAGACGAACGCCACGCGCCGGCCGCCCGCCAGCGCCGCGTCAAACCGCTGCGCGCCCTCGGAATCGAAGCCGATGCAAAGAAAGTCGCGCTCCTTCAGCTTTTCGAGCACGCGCGCCAAATTCACCACCTCGATCACCGGAACATGCTCCAGCCCGCCGGACGCCGACTTCGCGAGCGCTCCGGTCAGCGGCGGCGAGTGTCGGTCCTGCACGATCAGCGCGCCGATGCCGAACGCTGCCGCAGAGCGGAGCACCGCGCCGACATTGTGCGGGTCCGTGACCTGATCGAGGATGACGACGGCGGCGGGCGCATCGCCAAGCGCGTCGAGAAAATCGTCGAGGCCGGGCTGGGCCAGCGGTTCGACCTGAAGCACCGCGCCCTGATGCACCGCGCCCGGTCCGGTCAGCGCGTCGAGGTCGGCGGGCAGCGCGAGCGTCGCGGCGATCTCTCGCGCGTCGATGAGGGGGCGCAAGCGGGCGGCGGCATTTTCGGTCAGCCATGCGTGACGAACGCGCCGCTTCGGGTTCGCGAGCGCCGCCTCCACGGAATGCAGGCCGTAAAGCGTTTCTCCGGCCGCGAGCTTCGCGAAGCTTTCGCCAGCGGATTTCGGTCGCCGGGCGCTTTTCCGCGAATCGCCGAAACGGGAGAAAGCCCAGGCTTCCTGCTTCGGCGCGCCGTCGCGCGGACCGGTGTCTGCGTCCTTCGCTCCAGCGGCGCGGCCTTGCTTTCTCGATTCATCGTGACGCGGTTTCGAGGGTTTTACGATGCGCGTCATGAATGCGTCCTCTTCGACAGAAGCTCTTGCAGTTTCGGAACCGCGTTTATAAGCCCGCTCGTCGCGAAAGGATAATCGAGAGGCGCCCACCGAAAGGCATCGACCTCGCTTTCATCGATGCGCACGTCGCGGCCCAACGGCTCGAACAGATATTGGAAATCGTAATGCCAGTGCTCGCGCTGGTCGCGGTCCGGGCGTGCGCGAATGATGTGCGCGTCGATGTTGAACGGGACGCGGCCCGGAAACAGCGGCGACGGCGCAACGCCAAGGCCCGTTTCTTCCAGCACCTCGCGCCTTGCCGCATCGTAAATCGACGCGTCACCGCTTTCGACATGGCCGCCCGGCTGGAGAAACCGCGCCGATTTCTTGTGAAAGATCAGCAGCAGGGCGCTGCCGTCGAAGACGAGACCGCTTGCTGTGACATGACCGGCGGGATTCGACCTGAGGATATCGTGGGAGTTGCGCGCAAGGAAATCCCGCACGCTATCGACCGCCTCGCCGGGAAAGATCCGGTTGTATTCGGCAAGCGCGGCCGTCGCGTCGGCGTGGAGCATCGCGTCTGCCCTCACTCTTCGAGAAGGTCGAGGATCTGCCCGCGAATCCGGCTCTTGGTCGCTTCGTCCGTCACCTTCTGCTTGCCCGGCCCGGTCACGTAGAACACGTCCACCGCCTTCTCGCCGAAGGTCGCGATATGCGCCGACGCGATGTCGAGGCTCAAATCGTCGAAGCAGCGCGCGAGATCGTAGAGAAGGCCGGGACGATCCAGCGCATGCACCTCGATCACGGTCGTTTCCTGCGATGCCGTATTGTCGATCACGATGTCCGGCGGCACGGTGAACGCGTCCACCTTCGGCTTCAGGCGAAGCGAGCGGACCTTCGCTTCATCCAGCGCCCGCGCGCCGGAGACGACATCCGTGATGGAGCGCCCGATCTTCTGGCACTGCGAGATTTCTTCATGATCGTCGACGAACTTGCGCTGGAACAGCAACGTGTCGAGCGCCAGCCCGTCGCGCGTCGTCCCGATCTGGGCAGACGCGATGCTCGCTCCCGAGGCGGCGCAGGCACCCGCGCTTTGCAGCAGAAGGCGCGGATGGTCGCCCGTGACAAAGGTCAGTTCCGGGATCGGTCGGACGATGTCGCAGCACCGCACATCGTAGACGAGCGGCGCGGCTTCCGTCTCGTAGCGGCGGATCAGGCTCGCATGCAGGATCTGCCGTTCAAGGTCCGTGCGCACCCAATAGTCGGGCTCGTGCCGCTCGATGAAGCGGTCCACATCGGCGGCGGGCCAGTCGCGCAAGACCTCGCGGAGCCGGGCCTTGGCCGCGGCGATGCGCGCCTGACGCGGCACGCGCGTATGGCCGCCTGCGAGCAGCGGCTCGGTATCGTAATAAAGCTGGCGCAGGAGCTGGCCCTTCCAGCCGTTCCAGACGCCGGGGCCGACGGCGCGAATGTCCGCCACGGTGAGCAGCAAAAGCAGCTTCAGCCGCTCGGGGCTCTGGACGAAGTCGGCGAAGTTGCGGATCGTCTGCGGGTCGGAGATATCGCGGCTTTGCGCCGTCTGGCTCATGAAGAGATGATATTTGACGAGCCAGGCGGCGGTTTCCGCTTCGGCCGCCGACAGGCCGAGGCGCAGCGCGACCGAGCGCGCCAACTCTGCGCCGACGATGGAATGATCGCCCTCGACCGCCTTCGCCACGTCATGCATGAGGAGCGCCACATAAAGCGCGTTGCGGTTCTGGATGTCGTTGATGATTTCGGTCGAGAGCGGAAGCTCCTTGCCGAATTCGCCCTTCTCGATCCGCGACAGAATGCCGATCGCCTGAAGGGTGTGCTCGTCGACCGTGAAGTGGTGATACATGTTGAACTGCATCATCGCCACGCAGCGGCCAAACTCCGGGATGAAGCGGCCGAGCACGCCTGACTCGTTCATGTAGCGGAGCGAGGTTTCCGGCGCTTCCCGCGAGGTGAGGAGATCGAGGAAAAGCCGGTTCGCTTCCCTGTTGCGGCGGAAGTCGTCATCGATGAGCTTCAGTGACGCGCGGATAAGGCGCAGCGCCTCGGGGTGCATCAGCAGATTTTCCCGCTCGGCCTCGATGAAGAAGCGGATCAGGTTCAGCGGGTCTTTTCGGAAGACGTCCGGCTGCTTTACGTTCAGACGCTTGTTGTCGAGGCGGAAATCGGTGGTCGCCGCGATCTTGGCCTGCGGGCTCCACGGCAGCGCGCCGACGAAATCGCTCAGCGTGGGCACGCTCTTCAACTGCCGCAGTTCGAGGCTCGAACAGACGGTTCGCGTGAGGTCGCCGACGTCCTTGGCGATGAGGAAGTAGTGCTTCATGAATCGCTCGACGGCGAGCAGGCCGCGACGTTCATGATAGCGGAGCCGCTGCGCCATGTCCGGCTGCACGTCGAAGGAAAGCCGCTCCTCCGCCTTTCCGGTGAGAAAATGCAGGTGGCAACGCACCGTCCAGAGGAAGCCTTCGCAGTGGTTGAAGGTGGCAACCTCGCTATGCGTGAAGATCGCGTTTTCCGCCTTCTGGCCGTTGCGCGCCGGGTTGAGGTACACCGCGAGCCAGTGCAGCACGTTCAGGTCGCGAAGCCCGCCCTTGCCTTCCTTGATGTTCGGCTCGACGCGATAGCGCGACTGACCCGCGCGCTTCAGGCGCTCCTCGCGCTCGGCAAGCTTAGCCGCGATGAACTCCCGCTTCGTGCCGCCGACGACGCCGTTGATGAAGCGCGTCCACATTTCCTGAAACAGCGCGTCCTCGCCGTGGATGAGCCGCGCGTCGAGCAGCGCCGTGCGGATCGTCATATCGGATTGCGCGGCTTTCAGCGTCTGGTCGACAGTGCGCGTGGCGTGGCCGACCTTGTAGCCGAGATCCCACAGGAAATAGAGCACGGACTCCACGATGCTCTCGCCCCACGCGGTCTGCTTGTACGGCAGCAGGAACAGGAGATCGACGTCCGACTTCGGGGCCATCAGCCCGCGCCCATACCCGCCTGTGGCGACGAGCGCCATGTGCTCGGCGGCGGTGGGGTTTCGCGCGCGATAGAGGTGCTTCGTTGAGAAATCGTAGATGAGCTTGATGAGTTCGTCCTGGAACAGCGCGAGCGCCGCCGCGCAGGTCCGACCGTCGCCCGTGCGCATCAAGAGCGCCTCGGCCTCGGCTTGCGCCGTCGCCTTCAGTTCCTTCAGGCGGCGCACCACGCGCGGGCGCATCTGCGCGGGATTGTCGGCGCTTTCCTTCCAATAGGACGAAAGCTCCTCGCGCAACTCGGCGGGATCGAAAAAGGGCGGCGGGGTGGTGATGATCTGGTCCATCGGAGCGACTTCACGTTTGCGCCCACCTTACAACGGTTCGCCGCTCCGGCCTATGGTCGCGTTGGGTGAAGCGGGAGAGCGTCGGACGGATCCCGCCCGACGCGAAGTTTAAAACCCGATGCGCCGCAGGTCGAGCGTATGCGGGAAGCTAGGGTTCGGCCCCGGATTATAAGGCTGCGTCGTGCCCGGCGTGTGCCCGTAAAGCTCGAACCGCGCGAGGCGACGCGTCTCGGCTTCCAGCGCGTTGACCGGGAAGCTGTCATGCGCGCGGCCGCCCGGATGCGCGACGTG
>NZ_JFZJ01000045.1 GCF_000636015.1 Rhodomicrobium udaipurense JA643 | reverse complement strand
CGCTCTAGATGGCGGCGGCGGGGCTTTCGGCTGCAACGGCCGTCGCCCGCAGGTCGGCTTCGGCTTTCGCGGCGTCGAGCGCGGCCTGCTGAGCGGCGGCCTCGGCCTTGGCGGCGTCCGCCCCGGACTTCGCGGCCATGCTCTGCGCACGTGCGAGTTCGGCTTCGGCAAGCGCCTGCTGACGTGCCTGCGCGGCCTGAGCCTCGGCCGATAGCGTCTCGCCCGTGACCTGCGGCGGCAACGTGCGCTTCAGCCGCGCAGCGATTTCGTCCGCACCCGGCCAGTCCATGTTCTTCGCGACGAGGTCGCCGGCGATGCCCGCCGCCTGCGGTACGGCGCGGATGAACTGGAGCATCGCGTCGGCGGCTTCCGAGCGGCGCGTGGCGTAAGCCGGCCCGATCTTCCGCGCACGTCGTAAATGCCTTGGCTGAGGTCGTTCAGCAGCATCGGCTTGCCGTCCACGCCCATCACGGCGGCGTTGATGCGCACCGGATCGTGGCTGTCGTCCTCGCGCATGATGCGAAGCGTGCGCTCGCTATCGTAGATCTTCGGCACGAGGTCGATCAACGCCTTGCCGAGATGATGCAGCGTCGCCATCAGATTATCCTGATAGTGCAGCGCCGCGTTGCCGCCCTGGCTTTCGCGCGCGCGGATGGCCACGCCCGAAATCTCGTTCGAGCGCGCGCCGAGCGCGGCGTCATAGATGCCGGTGGTGGCCTTCATCTCGTCGGCGGCGATGGCGCTTTCCTGCGTCAGCGCGGTCGGCACGCCCGGCGGCGGCTCGCGCGTCGGACGGCTGCCCGGTGCGTCCGGGTCCGGCTCATAGAGGAGATAGGGGCGCGTCACGGTGTTCTGCGTGTCCCACTGCGCCTTGAACTTCGCGATCATGGCGGGCGTTGCGAGGAACGGCGAGCGCGGCGCGAGCGCGATGGCTTCGGCCGCCGCCGAGCGCCAGAAATTGTAGAGCTGCTGCGGGTCGCGCGCGGCGCGGATGAGGCCGCTGCGGACGGTCTTCGTCTCCAGCGCCGTTTCGGCACCGATCACCGGGAAAATCGGGATGTAGCGCCCCGCCCAGGCGTTCGGGCCTTCCAGCACCTCGCTACCCGAGAGCAGATAGCGTTCCACCTTGTGCGAGCGGACCTTCCGCGTCGCCACGATGCCAAGGCGCGGCAGTTCCGCCGGGTCGACCTCGGTGATGTCCACCGTTTCGCCCCGCGCGAGCCGAGCGATGGTGCGAACGACCGGGCGCTTCACCCAGTATTCGCACACGCGCACGGCATCGCGGTTGGCCCAGAACAAGCCGCTTTCCGCGTTGCCGTCGGACGGCGTGTCGAAATCGGTCGCCGCCGCATGAGGGAAGCGCGCCTCGAATTCCTTCTTCCCGATCATCTCGGACACGAGGCAATAATCGGCATCGGCGCGGCTCGGCTCGATGGCCGCCGGGTCCCAGAACACCGAAAGCGGATGCTGGATGCGCCGGATCAGGATTTCCTGCTCGAACGCGTTGTCGTCCACATAGTCGGTGGCGAGGCGGAAATGGCCGATGCCGCACGCGACCGCGTAATGCACAGCGTGCGCGAAAACATGCGTCGCGTTCGAGCGATACTGGATGTGCCGGAACAGGCCGGAATAGATCTCCGCCAGCGCTTCCGTCGCCTCGCCGCCCGCCGGGATCGCCTTGATCTGCGGCGGGTTCATGCGCACGCTGTTCGCCACCTGATGCACGAATTGCGGCAGGCGGTTGATGGTGAGGCACGGGCGGCTCTGCGCCTCGCGTTGCTGGCGTACGGCGGCGGGCCACTGGTCGCCCGCGAGGAACTTCAGGTCGGTGAACGCATCTTCGCGGTTCTCGCGATCCTGTAGCCATGCGGCTTCGAGGCGCTCCCGCGCCTCCCGAACGATGTCGATTTGGGGCAAGGGAACCTCTTTGGCGCGTGACGCTTTAGTGCAAGTAGTGCCTAGAAAGCCACTACTTTTGAGATTGATTTTGCAGAGTGACGATGGCTGGGGCGATATTGAGGAATGTGCGACACTCTATAGCGTTGACAACACAAACGGCCAATTCGTGCATTACTAAAAGCGTCGCGTTCTCATAGCTCTGATATTCTTTCAGATCTTTAATGACCATCTTTTTTCCGTGAGCTATTTCGTTCCTTCGAGAAACCAGCCCTTTTATCAATGCCGCATTTTCTTCAAATAGATTACAATCAAGACCTATTGCCCTGTTGTTCTCTACGGCAAGGTTTGGCCATAGATTGCTTCGGGTTTCGAGCCTTTTTTCAAATTTAACCGCAGTCTTCAGGTGTGTCTGGAATTCATTCCGAATGAAAATCCAAATGCGATCCGATGATAGGTCGCTACGCAGTTTGTTAAACGCGTCTGCCATGGCAAGCTTCGCGAAATTCTCGTTAAGGTCTTCAATCGCGCAAGCCTCTTTCTCTATAGCATCCAACATCAGGTTCCAACAGAACAAACAAAAGCCTTCGTAGTGGGCGTACAGCATTGCCCATAGCGCGCGAAGCACAGCTCGCTGACGATCGCTCGCATGATCGGCGCTGGCGGCAAGAAGCTTTAGTGATGCAATCTCTGCCTCTCGCCATTTGAGATCCGCCTCAATTTGGTCGCTCCAGGCGCTCATGCTTCACGTATGGCGGTTGCAACTAGGGCAATCCTTTTAAGGAGCTTAGTCCTATTATTTGCTCCCGGCCCTGTAACGCTTCGAAATTCGCTTCCTTGTACAAGCGTATTTAGTTTTCTTTTTACTGTATCTGCGTCTCTCTGGCGCAACAGGTCGCGTTCTTGAAAACAACCAATAGTTATTGCTTCGTAATACGCTGGCGCTAGGCCACCGACAGGCGCAGCTCCCCGAAATTTAACAAAAGCTGTGACACCGAGTTTGTCGGATACTAAGTCAAACAGATCACAAAAGTCGCCTCTCTCGCTGTCGAGATTGAAGTCCAATCTTTTTAACAAGATAGACTCCATGTATTCATCAAGCCAATCTCTGATATTGCCACGGTACCCGTCTTGATAATTTTTTGCCGCGAAAAACCGCAAAACAAGTTCCTCATCTCCTTTCTGGTCTGCATCGACTTCACTGATTGTGCTCGTGGTAAGCTTGAAAGATGGATGATTGGTAAGATCCTGAAGAAACGCATAGAACTCCGCGCCACCTTCCCCAAGCATTCGCGATGAACAGTTTCTTATTTCTTGTGGGGATAATATAGACCCACCCGTATTAAGTCTCTTAAACATCTCATATCTTAGAAATGACTTACTTTGCCTTTTGATGACAATGGTGCGAAGGGATGAACGCTTTATTCTTAAGCGAAGGCTAAGAGGTAGGTCTTCGAATTTCTTGCCATTCAGATCCTTTATAATGTC
Organism: Rhodomicrobium udaipurense JA643; assembly: GCF_000636015.1. Classification (GTDB taxonomy): domain Bacteria; phylum Pseudomonadota; class Alphaproteobacteria; order Rhizobiales; family Rhodomicrobiaceae; genus Rhodomicrobium; species Rhodomicrobium udaipurense. The sequence continues at coordinate 21,953 of NZ_JFZJ01000045.1, read as the reverse complement.
GCATCCGCTCAATGTGAGCGGATCGAGGCTAAGAACCCTCGAATCAAAAAATTGAAGCACCGTACTTATACGCTGAAGACCATCGATCAGCTCATAAACACCGTTCGCGTTTTCGATGACAAAAATCTGTGGAATCGGAAGTTCCAGGAGAATTGACTCGACTAATCGCGATTTTTGCTCAACGGACCACCTGAATAATCTCTGGTATTCAGGTTGGATTATCAGTTCCTTGTTCTCGTGAAGGTTGGCAATCTCGCCGAAGCTCAAGTCAAGCGCTTCAGTCCGCACTTCCCCAATTTTTTGATCAATTTGCGTTTCAAGCGACATCTTTGTTCCTCGGCGATGTGTAAATAGATTACACCTTTCGCTCGGTTTACGCTAGAAATCCTCCCGGAATCAGGGCTACCCTAGCCATCCGCCGGGGGCGCCGCCGCGCTCGCCGTCCCACGTCGCGGCGTCGGGAACAGGGCGGATCATGCGCGGGAACAGGTCGGCCAGCGCCCAGACGAGCGCATCGACGCGATCAGCCGCACCGTCCCCCTCGATGCCGAAGGGCGTGAACTGCACCATCTGATCTTCCAGCGTCGGGAGCGCGCCGACATGGCTCACGCGGCCCTGCGCATAGAGCGCGGCGATAGGCTCCGCGCGCACGGTCTTGCCACGGGTCGCGCGCACGGCTCGAACCGGGAGCCCGCCACGCACCGCGCGCAGGACCGTTTCGACCATCGCGCCGCCTTGATTTATTTCAACCACCAGGGCGTCTGCTTCGTACCGGTCGAAGCCTGCGACCGCTTTCTGAGCCCAGCCCATTGGCCCTTGTCGGTTGGAGAGATCGTCAAGGACGTAGCCGCGGCCGTCTTCGCCGAGGCCACAGACGACAATCCCAGTTTCTGAAGTCTTATCACCCGCCCCGCTTGGGCGCGCCGCGGGGTCGATCCCCACCACAACACGGTCAAACCGGGGAAGCGGAGTTCCCCGAGCAATGCGGTGCTGATCCAGCAGAGATCGCGTCCAAAGAGCGCCAGCAACGTCGTCCAAGAGTTCTGCATTGATTTCCTGCCTCCCAAGTCTTGTTCCTTCGTAACTTCTCACGATCGTATTAAAGTAATTTTGCGCTAAGTTGGCGCGATTGTCATACGTGCTGCCGCGCGTCAAGACGACGCCATGGCCCTCTTTGCCGAGGAATTCGCGAATAATCGCAATAGGGCGTGGCGTTGTAGTCACAATCTGACGGGGGTCATGGCCGAGCCGGAGGCCGAATTGCAACATGTCCCAAGTTTCGCGTGCATAACGCCACTTCGCGAGTTCGTCGCACCACGCCGCGTCATGCTGGGGGCCGCGCAATTGATCCGGCTCCGTCGCATTATAGAGCATCGCGACCGCGCCGTTCGGCCAGGTGAGGCGACGCTTCGACGGCTCGAATTTCGGGCGAAAGCCGCGCGGATGGATGGCGAGAAGGCCGCTCGGCCCCTCCACGATCACGTCGCGCGCATCCGCCGCCGTCTCGGCCACAAGCGCGAAACGCGAATAACGCCCGGCCGCGAGCGGCGTCGGCCCGCAAACGCACGCGCGCACCCACTCCGCGCCGGTGCGTGTCTTGCCCGCGCCGCGTCCCGCCAGGATCAGCCATGTATGCCAGCCGCCCGGTGGTTCGAGCTGCTCGGGTCTCGACCAGAAGGCCCAATCAAACCGCAGGCTTTTCAGCTCCCTTGGCGTCAGTTGCGAGAGGAATTCCGCCCTCCGCTCCGGCGTCAGCGATGCGAGAAAGCTTGCGTTCCATTTCGTCGCGGAGTTGCTCGGCATTCACGCTGTCCTCCGGGTTTTCCTCGCGCAGCGGCGGAAGTTTGTCGCGGAAGCGCTTGCGGAAGCGGTTTCGCATCTGAAGTGCCCATCCGCTGGCATTCCACGTGCGCATGAACTGGCCCTTGCGGCCTGCCGCGAGCCACCACGCATATTCGAGTTCCTTGGCGCGGGTCATCGCATCGCGAAATTCCTCATGTGCCTTGGTCCAGGCGGTGAGCGTCTTCACGCTGACATGGAGCGCCGCCGCGATTTCGGCCTTGCAGCAGCCCTCGGCGGCGAGTTCCAGCACGCGATCGCAATAGGCCGCGTTGTATAGCGTCGGACGTCCGCGACCTCGCGGTCGCAAGACTTCGAGATCGGTGCCCATAAGACCTCGTAGGAGATGGCGGGAATGATTTCGGGGGTCAGCAGCTATCATCGGGACGATCTATTGTATCTGTCCCATTTGCGCTTGACGTCATCTGCAAGCGTTCTGCTACTATATTGATTGATAGGGGAAGTCACCGTCGCGACGCAAGAACAGCATTTTGCCTGCATTGCGGAGAAGGCCGATATAGCTAAGAAACGATAAACGCGCGCCAGCCTGAAGCGCAAGCGGCTCGCCCCGTCGCGGGGCGGCCTCGGCTCTTCGAAGCGACTTGCCCAGTGTTGAATAATCGGCAACTTCATGTGGCTTTGATACGGCTCCGTTCGGCTGCCCCTTGCCAAATCGGTCGCGTCTTGCAACCTTCCCTCCTCGCATCCGGTTGGATTCGCTGCGCCTTGTCGGCCTGGCGGAAGGGGAGAAGGATGACCAAGCTCAGCGCAGCGGTGACACGCGATCTTTTCGGCGAAGGCAGCGAGCCCGAAAAGCCGAAGGCGGGCGGTAGCGTGGCGCGTGGCGCGTCGCCTGCCGAAAGCTACACCGCAGCCGACATCGAGGTGCTGGAGGGGCTGGAGCCGGTTCGTCGGCGCCCCGGCATGTATATCGGCGGCACGGACGAAAAGGCGATGCATCATCTCTTCGCGGAGGTGATCGACAACGCGATGGACGAGGCCGTGGCCGGATATGCAAGCTTCATCGAAGTTGCGCTCGACGCCGACGGCACGCTTTCCGTCGCGGACAACGGGCGCGGCATTCCGATCGACCCACATCCGAAATATCCCGGTAAATCCGCGCTCGAAGTCATCATGACCACGCTGCACTCGGGCGGCAAGTTCAACTCGAAGGTTTACTCGACCAGCGGCGGCTTGCACGGCGTGGGTATCTCGGTCGTGAACGCGCTTGCTGAGAAGCTCGAAGTCGAGGTCGCGCGAAACGGCAAGCTTTACCGCCAGACATTCGCGCGCGGTCTGCCGACTTCCAAGCTGGAAGACGTTGGCGTTGTGCGCAACAGGCGCGGCACGACTGTGCGCTTCCATCCCGACCCCGAGATTTTCAAGGAGCGCGCCACGTTCCGACCGATCCGCATCTTCAAGATGGCACGCGCGAAGGCTTATCTTTTCGGCGGCGTGGAAATTCGGTGGAGCTGCGCGCCGGAGCTTCTGAAGGGCGATGCCGACGTGCCCGAGAAGGCCGTCTTTCATTTCCCCGGCGGTCTCCGCGATTTCCTTTCCTCGCGTATCGAGAAGCTGACGACCGTTACGAAGGACGTGTTCTCGGGGCGCGTCCAGAAGGAGGGCGGACACGGCAGCGTCGAATGGGCCATCGCCTGGATCGCGGACGACGACGGCTTCATGCAGTCATACTGCAATACCGTCCCGACCCCGGAAGGCGGCACGCACGAGGCGGGTTTGCGCGCGGCGCTTACGAAGTCGCTGCGCGCTTACGGCGAACTGACGAACAACAAACGCGCCGCGCAGGTCACCGCGGATGACGTTTTCGTCGCCTCCGGTGCGATGCTCTCCGTCTTCTTCCGTGAGCCGGAATTTCAGGGGCAAACGAAGGACAGGCTGTCCTCGGCAGAGGCCGCGCGTATCGTCGAGAACACGGTCAAGGATGCGTTCGATCACTGGCTGACCGCGTCGCCGCAGCAGGCGAACGGCCTTCTGGAATTCGTCATCGAGCGCGCGGAAGAGCGCCTTCGGAAGCGGCGAGAGAAGGAAACCCAGCGCCAAAAGGCGACGCGCAGGCTCAGGCTACCCGGCAAGCTCGCGGACTGCTCGAAGAACGCGAAGGACGACACCGAAATCTTCATCGTCGAGGGCGACTCGGCCGGCGGTTCAGCGAAGCAGGCGCGCGACCGCGCCACGCAAGCCATTCTGCCGTTGCGCGGCAAGATCCTGAACGTCGCCAGCGCCTCTCGCGACAAGCTCGCGCAGAACCAGCTTCTGTCAGACCTGACGCTCGCGCTCGGCTGCGGCACAGGCAAGCATTACATTGACACCGACCTCCGCTACGACCGCGTTATCATCATGACCGACGCGGATGTCGACGGCGCGCATATCGCATCGCTGCTCATCACGTTTTTCTATCGCCAGATGCCGGATCTGATCCGCAACGGCCACCTCTTCCTCGCGGTGCCGCCCCTCTACCGTCTCAGCCAGGGCGGCAAGACGGCCTATGCGCGCGACGATGCGCACCTCGCGGAGCTGAAGCGCACCGTTTTCAACGGACGCGGCAAGCTCGAAGTCAGCCGCTTTAAGGGCCTCGGCGAGATGATGCCGGCGCAGTTGAAAGAGACGACGATGGACCGCAAGAAGCGCATGATGCTCCGCGTCGAGATCGCGGGGCGGGGCGGCGACCTGAACGGCCTCGACACGAAGGCGGAAGAGACGGCGGCGGCCGAGGTCGTCGAGCAACTGATGGGGAACAAGCCGGAAGCGCGCTTCCGGTTCATTCAGGAGCGCGCCGCATTCGCCGAGCCGGAAGCGCTGGACATCTGATCGCGATTTTGTCGGCTAATGCCGCATCGAATGCACGCCGGTTGGCGCCTTCAATTAGGTCGGTATGCGTGATGCTCAAAGCCCGGGCCACGCGAAACTCGTATTGGCGAACATGCTTTTCGTTCTCGACGGGCGCTTCGACCCGCGCGATGCCGGGAGACGCTTTGCCTTGCCCGTGCTTGCACGCGGCGCTTTTCTGGACGCGCGACCGCGAGGCGCAACCGCATTGGTGCGCGGCGCTTGATCCGCTTGGCCGCCGAGGCTTGCCCAAGGTGGCAGATAGCCGTCCGTCGGGACATGCGTCGTTGCATTGACGCTCTCTGCCGGGCGCGTGTTGGCGACCGTCGCTAATGAGATCGTCACCGTTTGCATGTTGAGCGATGGCTGTGCATTGGCCGACTTCTCGTCGCGCTTAGCGGCCCGCAAGGCTGCGAGCAGGGCCTGCGTCGGTTCCTGCTTCTTCGCTCGGCTGAAGCGCTGCGCCGCCGAGCGAATGTCCTTCGTCCACGCCTTCGTGACTGGCCCTTCATATAGCCCAAGCCGCGAAAGCTCCTTGCCGATCGCCTGAATCAGTTCAGGTCGCGTCGTCGGAACGAGGGCAGCGCTCGCCTCGGATTTCACGAGCACCGGGCCTGACTGAACGGGGGGCTGTGTCGCGCCGGGCGGCTCCTGGTCCGCGCGCGCCTTCACTTCCTGGCCCGCTGTCGGCGTGCCCGTTACAGGCTGCGGCGTAGTCAGCTTTACCTGCGGATTCGGAGACGAGGCGGCCGTTCTGAGCGGTCGCGGCGGCCCGGCGCGGAACTGATCCGCCAGCATAGGCAACCCGATCAATGCCGCTACGCTGCAAAAGAGCAAGACAAGGGGGCGCATTCCATAAAACTCCTCGATGCGAGTTCAGGACCGACACCAGTTTCAACGGGCCCCTCCGGAATTCGATCCTGATACGCCCAATTTAATCTTCGGTTGCGACACCAAGAACTGCAACCCGTTTTTTTGAGAGATGACGGAAAAATTCGGTGAATAGCGCGTGGAAATCAATATAGAGGTCAATGATAGTAACAAACCCACCAGATCTTGTGGAGCGAAATTAATCCTCGCTTAACACTTCACGAATCATTAAAGCTGAGTGCGGGGGCCTAATTAAGCGCTTGATCTTGCGCCGGAAAGACTGCGAACCAGCGGCGGATCGCAACCTTCGCGGGAGATATCCCGTTTCGGAGCAGCAGGCGCGCACGGAAATGTGACTTCTGCCGGGTCTAATCGGCGCGTCTTTGCGGGGCGTGCCGCCCGGAATTTTGTATCACGTCAGACCGACAGAATTCGCTGGCCCCCTTTGCGATGGCGCCGCCAGCGGAGCGGCGCCCCATATGGGGGCAAGGCATGAGACACGTACTCGGTGTAGCAGGCGTAATGGCGGCGGCGATCCTTCTCATCGTCTCCGCCGCGATGAACTGGAAATTCGGATATACGCTCGGCAAGTCCGAGTTCGAGTCGCAGCTCTACGGCGGAGCGAGCGCTGCGGCTGACTGTTTCAAGGCGTTGCTGCCGTTCTTTATCTTTGCGGCGCTGCGCAATCGTAGTTACAGCCAGGCGCTCGGCGGCGCGCTTCTTTTCGTCGTGTGCTTTTCCTATTCGCTCTCGTCCTCGCTGGGCTTTGCGGCGCTCAATCGCGCGGACACGACAAGCCAGCGCGTGCTGAAGGTTGAGACGCATGCGGATCTTCGCTCCGAACTGGAGCGCGCCCGCACGGCTTTGACCGCGCTGCCTGAGCACCGCCCGTCCGGGACGGTCGCAGGCGAAATCGAGGCGTTCAAGCAGAATGGCCGCTGGATTTCGAGCGGTGAATGCGCGAACGCCACGGCCACGAAAAGCATGACCTATTGCGAGAGCTACTTCAAACTGAAGGCCGAGCTTGCGGTTGCGGAGCAGGCCGACAAGCTCGACGCGAAGGTTACGCAATTGCGGACGGAGCTCGGCGATCTGACCTCCGAGGCGGCGACCAAGGCCAGCGATCCGCAGAGCCAGATGCTTGCGGGGCTTACGGGATACAAGACGGAAGACGTGCAGACGGCGCTGACGGTTCTGATCGCGCTTCTCGTAGAACTGGGCGCAAGCCTCGGCTTCTACACGGCGTTCTCTTACTGGCGCATCTTCGACGTGAAGGGCTTGCCCGCGTCTGAGCCCGTTCGTGTTGCCATGCCGGTGCCAGCCTTCGCGCCCGCCCAGCGCCTTCCCGCGTTGGCGTTCGAGGAGGATATCGACCTGAAGCCCGCCCAGCCCAAGACGGATGCGGAGCTTTATTTCGATGAGCGCGTCGGCCGCGAAAACGGTTCCAGCGTCACGGCGCTCGCGCTTTATGACGATTATTGCCAGTGGTGCGAGGCGAAGGGCAAGCAGCCGCTTGGCCTGCCGATCTTCACGCGCCGTTTCAGCGATCTCGGCGTGCAGAAGGCGAAAGTTGCCGGACGCATCCGCTATATGGACGTGCGACTTCTGTTCTCGACCAACGACGACGATGGTTTGCGCGAGCTTTCGGCGGTTTCGTAAGGCACCGCAGCGATACAAGACGAAAAAGGCCGGGCGATTGCCCGGCCTTTTTGCGTTGAAGATCGAGCTTCGCCAAGCGGTCGGCTCGGTCGCCTCGCGATCAGACCAGTGGAGCTTTTGAATTTGACATTTGAGTCCCGGTTGCAGCGAGTGCAAATGTCGGAATCGGACCACTTGCCTACACGGACAGCTTTCCGCGCATGACGAGGCGGGCGAATCCGCCAATGCGCACGCGTCTCAGCTTGCGCGACGATATTTCGATTTCGAGTTTGATTTCGCTCGGGCGTCCCATCTCGATGCCTTGCTCGATGGCAAAGTCGGATGTGCCCTCGGGCAGAATGTCGAAGCGATGGATCACAGCCGAAAATGCAGCGGCCGCCGATCCGGTCGCCGGGTCTTCCGCCACGCCCAGTGAGGGCGAGAACATGCGGGCGTGAAACGATGCGTTGTGCTGGATGGTTTCGCGGCAATAGAGATAGACCTTGCCGCCGGAGCCATGGAAGGCCTCTTCCCAATGTTGCGCCACGATATGCGCGCGGCCCATCGCTTCGAGGTCGCGCACGGGGACGAAGGTGAAGGGAGTTCCCGCGTCGTATTGCGATGGCTTGTGATTGGCGAAGCCGATTTCGCCCGGCGCGAGGCCCAGCGCTGCCGCGATGCGATCATCATGCGCGGGCGCGCCGGAAAGCTCGGGCAACTTCGGCACATCGAATTCCGCGTAAGGGGCACGGCCGCGTCTGCCGACGACGCCGACGCGGATGCTGCCAATCTCCTCTTCCAGAACGATCAGGCAGTCGCAATCGGCGGCGGCGCCCGATATCCGGTCATCCGCGAGCTGGATCGCCACGCCGACGGTCGGATGACCGGCAAAAGGCAACTCGGCCGCCGGGGTGAAGATGCGCACATGAGCCGTATGGGCGGGCAATCGCGGCGGCAGCACGAACACGGTTTCCGAGAGATTGAATTCGCGCGCGATGGCCTGCATCTGCTCGCCCGAAAGTTCACCCGAGTCGAGGACTACGGCCAGCGGGTTGCCCGAAAGCGCCGAGGCGGTGAACACGTCCCACACTGCATATCGCCGTTCCATCAACCGGTCCCTGCTGACGTTCTGTCTAAGTTTCGAGCGAGAATAATCTATTTGGCTTGGGCGGGCGACCGGAAAAGGGATGTCTTGCCGATCCCGCGGAACTGGGCGCGCCGCAGTCCACCGCAAAAGCCGATGGTTGTTCGACCTGATCCGGCTCTGGCACGGTGCGGCGGCAATTTCGACCGTTGGTCTATTTCATTGAGTCGCGCGCCACACCAAAGAGCTGCATTTCGAAGCGGCTTCCCTCATTAATATGTGCTTCGGCACTGATGAGCGAGGCGCTTTGCCCGCTCCTGTTGCCTATATGCCACCCAAACCCATGCGCGAAATGCAAGTATACGGAATAATAACATACTGATATAATTATAAGATATCAATTTAACCGGCCAAAAGCTCTGGCATATCAGGCATGGTGCCGCTTGCCCGTAGCTTGTTGCGTCGCACTGCCTCGGAGACTAGTATCCCCCCTATCGAATGAAACGCAGGCACTGCCTAGGGCTGGTGGTGTCACGTGTGGTTCATACGTTGACAACACAGAAGACTAGATGGGGAACTTGAGATGAAACTTCTTTCCGGCATCGCGGGCCTGACGCTTGCTAGCGTCGTGGCTATCGCCTCTGCAAATTCGGCTGACCTTTATCGTGGCCAGGCTGGCGGTTACAAGGACGGCCCGATCGTTGCTCCCGTTGCGACCTGGACCGGCTTCTACGCTGGTATCAACGGCGGCTACGGCTGGGACGACGTCGACGCCCCCGTGAACTTCGATGGCGACTTCAATGGCGGCTTCGGTGGCGGCCAGATCGGTTACAACTGGCAGGGCGCTTTCGGCACCAGCCCGCTCGTGATCGGTATCGAAGCTGACATCCAGGGCTCGGGCCTTGGCGTTGAAGGTGTGCTTGCTCAGAGTGATGAGCTTAACCTGAACTACTTCGGTACGGTTCGCGGCCGCCTCGGCTACGCTCTCGGCAACACCCTCGTTTACGCGACCGGTGGTTTCGCCTACGGTGAGTTCGAATACAAGCTTCCGGGCGTCGGTTCGGCCAGCGATACCACGACCGGCTATGTCGTCGGTGGCGGTCTTGAGCACAAGTTCACGCAGAACATCTCGGGCAAGGTCGAATATCAGTACCTCGCGTTCGACGACGAGAGCTTCCGCGGTAGTGATCTTGAGTTCGGCGTGAACACGATCCGCGCTGGCCTGAACTACCACTTCGGCGCCACGGGCTACGAGCCCCTGAAGTAGGCTTCGGCTTCTTCTGGAATTACGAAAGCGGCGCCTTCGGGCGTCGCTTTTTTTGTCTGCGGCGATTACGGCGCGTTGCCCACCAGCGGTCGCTCAAGTTTCCGCGTCGGGAAACGCGTGAAGCCCGGAGTTCTTCTCTGTGGCAGGATTGTGCCTTGGCGGAAATGTTTTCCGCGTCAACCTCGGATGGCTGGCCTCGCCGATGCAATGAACTACAAAAGCATTGCGGGGCACGAGTAAGGCTGATTAGGGCGTTATGATAAAGGGTATTATTTTTGGCGCAGCGAGCGTGATCGCGATGATCGCGTCAGCGCAGGCAGCGGATATGTACAAAGGCGGCGGGGCTGGCGGCTACAAGGACGGACCGTATGTTTCGGCCGCGACGTGGACGGGCTTCTACGCTGGCATCAACGGCGGCTACGCATCGTCCGTTCACGACAATCAATATTCTTATACGGGGTTTGCCGGAATTCAGCCTGCGGGCGGTTTCGGCGGCGGTCAGATCGGCTACAATATCCAGAGTGCATTCGGCTTACCTTTTGTGATCGGCGTCGAAGCCGACCTCCAGGGCGCTGACATCAGCGACGAAGCCTTTGCAAGCTACACCTACGATAGCGAGCTTGAGTGGTTTGGCACAGTTCGCGGTCGTATTGGCTACGCGGCGGGCAACGCGCTCGCGTACTTCACGGGCGGCTTCGCCTATGGCAGCCTTACGGGCGGCGCGCGGGATGGCGGCGAAATCTACAAGTATGACGACACGGCCACCGGCTATGTCCTCGGTGGCGGCGTCGAATACAAGTTCACCTCGAAGCTTTCGCTCAAGGCCGAATATCAATATCTGAACTTAGGCAGAAACGTCCCGGTTCTCGGTGGCGACGATACGCTTGCCTCGGCCGGTTCGACGGTGAAGGACGACGCGTTCCACACCGTTCGCCTCGGTCTGAACTATCACGTCGGCTCAACCTATGAGCCCATGAAGTGAACTTGTCAGCTTGCGATCTTGGAGGCGGCGCCTTTTGGCGTCGCTTTTTTATTGCGCGCGCCTTCGCGGCGGAAAGGGCAATCCGCGCCGACAGTCGGGCGCGCTTTGCGGCCAGCTTGGCTTCGGTACGGGTTTCCGATTTCGACATCCTCTCTATCGGAGACCGATCGTTGTTCCCAAGAAGCGAATAAAAAAGCCCCGCCAAAGGCGGGGCTCGCGTCACGCGCCGCGATGGCGGCGCGTGTGAAGGGCGTGTTACTTCTTCGGAGCTGCGAGAGCAGCCGCACCCTGCGGGTTCTTCGCGGCAGCTTCCTGCTGAGCGCGAAGCGTGGCGAGGCGCTGCTTGATGACTTCCGCAATCTTCTGCTGATCAGAGTTGTACTTGTCGACCGGCACAGGCTGACCTTCGATAGCCTTGGCGAAGCCTTCGAGCGGCAGCGGAATGCTGAGCGCGCGGCCCGTCACGTCGATGCCGAGATACGCGATCTGCTTGCCCTTCTTCATGTCGTCGATCAGAGCAGGCTCGATGTTGGCTTCAGCGTAGCAGCCAGCCTGATCGCAAGTCGTGTAGGCGAGCTTGATCGGCTCCTTGTCGTCAACCTTCACGAGGGCTCCGGGGGGCAGGGCCGAACCGAGCGGCAGCATGGCGAGCATCTGCGGCTTCTCCTGCCCAGCGACCTGACGGACCGCGATCTTGCCGATGAGGATGGCAGTCGCGTTGTCGCGCACGTCAACCTGCGTAAGGCAGACGTTGACCTTCTTCAGGTCTTCCGGCTTCTGCTGCTTCGGCTGTTCGCCCGGCTTCGTGGCTTCGGCCACCGGGACGTCGATGCAGAGCTTGTACCAGATATCCGCAGGCTTCTGGTCGCCAGCGACCTGCTTCTGTTCCGTGGCGGCAGGCTTGGCCTTGCCCTTATCCTGCGCCATGACGCCGGTCACGCCGAGCGTGAGCGCCGACGCTGCGACGGCCCCGATCACCGCCGCTCTCGCGAGCTTTGTGAAAACCATTAACCCGAACCTTTCACTAAATCGTGTTGGCTGTTCCGAATTCCGCTGGCCCCTCTCCCGGACCGACTGTTGCTTGCATACTCGAAATTGAGGCATCTCCGTGACAGGTGCCGCTATGGGATGGGGAGCGGCGGCAAGAGTCGCTCTTTTCCGGGAAAGGGTTGCCCAAACGCTTTCTTTCTGGGAGTTTCGGCACTTGAGGGGGGTGGGCAAGCAGACGTAACCGAAGGAACCGAACGCCTTGCAAAGTGGAAAACCTGATTGTTTCGTTCGCGCACCGCGACCGAAAAGACACAGCGGCGCAAGGGTGGTCGCGGCGCTTTTTGCGGCTGCGCTGATGACCGTTCCGGCCGCAGCCGAACCGCGCGGCGGCATCGCCATGCACGATGCGCCGAAATATGCGGACGGCTTTACGAGCCTCGGCTATGTGAACCCGGCCGCGCCGAAGGGGGGCACGCTCCGGCTCGCGGTGCTCGGCTCCTTCGACAGCGTGAACCCGTTCATCATCAAGGGCGCGCCGGTGGCAGGCGCGCGCGAATACGTCTATGAGACGCTGCTCGCGCGAACCTATGACGAGCCGTTCTCGCTCTATGGTCTGATCGCGGAAAGCGTGGACACGCCCGAAGACCGCAGTTCGGTGACCTTCCAGCTGCGCCCGGAGGCGCGCTTCGCCGACGGAAAGCCGATTACGCCCGACGACGTGCTGTTCTCGTGGAAGCTGCTGAAAGAAAAGGGCCGCCCCAACCATCGCAGCTATTACTCGAAGGTGGTCAAGGCCGAGAAGATTGGCGAACGCGGCGTGAAGTTCACCTTCGACGGCGCCGACCGCGAGATGCCGCTCATCATGGGCCTGATGCCGGTGCTGCCGAGCCACGCTCTGACGCCGGAGAGCTTCGAGAAGACCAGCTTCGACAAGCCGATTGCGAGCGGTCCTTACGCGGTGGAGGAGATCGAGCCGGGCGCGAGCATCACCTACCGCAAGAACCCCGACTGGTGGGGCCGCGACCTGCCTTTCAATCGCGGGCAGTATAATTTCGAGCGTATCCGCATCGATTATTACCGCGACCGCACAACCATGATGGAGGCGTTTCGCAAGGGGCTATTCGACGTGCTGGGCGACAGCGATCCCATCGACGCGGTGCGCTGGGCGGATTCGTTCGATTTCCCCGCCGTGGAGAACGGCCTCGTCAAGAAGCTCGCCTTCGATGTGAACGTGCCCGCGCCCATGTCGGGGCTCGCGTTCAACACGCGCCGCGAGGTTTTCGCCGACAGGCGCGTCCGCGAGGCGCTGACCGAAGTGTTCGACTTTGAATGGCTCAACAAGATGCTGTATCGCGGCCTGTACGCGCGCACCGAGAGCTTCTTCGACCGTTCGGAGCTGTCCTCGCACGGCCGTGCCGCGACGGATGCGGAACGCGCGCTGCTCGCGCCCTACGCGGCCGAACTCGCGCCGGGCATCCTCGACGGCACCTTCAGCCAGCCCCAGACCGACGCCTCCGGCACGAACCGCGAGGGCCGCAAGCGCGCCATCCAGCTTCTCGACGAGGCTGGCTACGAGCTTCGCGACGGGCGCATGGTGTCGAAGGCGACGGGCGCGCCGCTCACCTTCGAGATGATCTGCGTCAGCCGCGAGCAGGAGCGGCTGCTTCTCGCCTATTCGCACGCGCTTGCGCAAATCGGTGTCGAGGGCCGCGTCCGCTTGATCGACTCCGCGCAGTTCCAGCGTCGCGCGACATCCTTCGACTTCGACCTGATGCAAACGACATGGGCGTCATCGCTATCGCCGGGCAACGAGCAGAGCTTCCGCTGGTCGAGCGCATCGGCGAAGCAGGACGGCAGCTTCAACTATGCGGGCGTCGAGAGCAAAGGCGCGGACGCAATGATCGCGGCGATGCTTTCGGCGAAGACGCGCGCTGAGTTCGTGGCCGCCGTGCGCGCGCTCGACCGCGTGCTGCTCTCGGGCCGTTACGCCATCCCGCTTTACTACGCGCCGAAACAGTGGATCGCCGCGTGGGCGCAGTTGCGCCAGCCGCCGGTTTCGACGCTCTATGGTGCGCGGCTCGAAACCTGGTGGGCCGAGCCATCGAAAAGCGCGGCAACGGGCGCGGGGACAACGGAAGGTGAGCGCTAACGGCTATCGCGGGGAGCTTCCGCCGCGCACCCTCAACATGGCGAAGTATGTGCTGTGTGCGGGCGCTGCGGCGAGAGACAAGACCGCGCTTGTGGTGATCCACGATCCGGCGGGGCGCGCGGCCGAAACGTGGACTTATCGCGCGCTCGAAAGCGCCGTGCTCCGCGTGGCGTTCGAGCTTCGGGCGAAGCGGCGCCTCGCGCCGGGTAGCCGCGTGCTGATCCGGCTCAGGAACCGCACGCCCTACGCGCTTGCGTTCTTCGGCGCGATCGCGGGCGGCCTCGTGCCCGTCCCGGCCTCGCCCGACCTCACCGCGCGAGAGCTGGGTTTCCTGCTCGACGACAGCGACGCGGCGGCCATCGTGCTGGACGACACGCTTCCGCATGGAGATTTTGCGCCGGGCCTCGCGGTGGTGACGGAAGCGGCACTTCTCGCCGCCATCGACAGCGGCCCGGAAGGCGCTTTCGCAGACACCGCCGCCGACGATCCGGCGTTCCTGATCTACACCTCGGGCACCACCGCGAACCCGAAGGGCGTGCTCCACGCGCACCGAAGCGTCTGGGGCCGTCGCCCGATGTATGGCGGGTGGTACGGCATCACGGCGGCGGATCGGCTGTTGCATTCCGGCGTTATCAACTGGACCTATGCCATGGGGACGGGGCTTTCCGATCCGCTGGCGAATGGCGCGACCGCGCTGCTCTACACCGGCGAGCGACACCCCTCGATCTGGCCGGGGCTGATCCGGGCTTTCGATGTGACCATCTTCGCGGGCGTGCCGGGGCTCTATCATCAGATCATGAGGCAGGCGAGCGGCGACCGCCTCGACCTCGCGCGGCTGCGTCACGGGTTGACGGCGGGCGACACGCTTCCCGACGCACTCGAAGCGGAGTGGTGCGAGCGCACCGGCACAAGGCTTTACGAGGGGTTCGGCCAGACGGAGCTTTCGACCTACCTTTCCAACGCGCCGGACTTTCCGCGAAAGCCGGGCACGGTGGGGCGTGCGCAGCCGGGGCGCTGCGTCGCGATCCTGCCGGAAGACCGCGGCGATACACCGTTGCCGCCGGGCGAGGCTGGCATGATCGCCGTGCATCGGAGCGACCCCGGCCTCATGCTCGGCTATTGGCAGCGCCCGGACGAAGAGCGCGAGATGTTTCGCGGCGAGTGGTTCACGGGCGGCGATCTGGGCCGCATCGACGAGGACGGCGCTATCGCCCATCTCGGCCGCGCGTCGGATCTCATGAACGCGGGCGGTTATCGCGTTTCGCCCGTCGAGGTGGAAGCCGTCCTGCGCGAACATCCGCTGGTGGCCGAAGCGGGGGTCATCGACGTGCCGCAACCGCATGGCGGAACCGCGATCACTGCGTTCGTCGTCGCTCGCGAAGGCGGCGCGGATTTTTCCGCCGAACTCGCCGCCCGCGCGGAAGCCAGCCTCGCCGCCTACAAGCGCCCGCGCCATTACGTGTTCGTCGAGCGCCTGCCGAAGACGCCGAACGGCAAGCTGAAGCGCTCGGACCTCAAAAATCCTCGGCCGCTGTGAAACCGCCCGGTACGGCGCCGTTACAGTTCGAAAAACTGTCACCAGCTTTGTGGCGAGGAATCCTCACTTTGGACAATCTTCGCGCTAAACCCTTCGATAAACCCCACAAGCAAGGTTGCAGCGTGAGATTGAAGCCTCCACGTCTGCCTTGAACGCGGCCATAGAATTTCAGCGGATATGACGCCAGCAAGCGATTTCTCATTCCTCGGCCTGTTCCTTCAGGCTCACCCCGTCGTGAAATTCGTCATGATCGGGCTCATTCTGGCGTCCGTCTGGTGCTGGTCGATCGTGATCGAGAAGACCATCGCCTTCCGACGCGCGAAAAAACAGACGGAAGAATTCGAGCGCGTGTTCTGGTCCGGCCAGTCGCTCGACGAGCTTTATCTGGCCATGCCACAGAAGCCCACAAGCGCCATGGCGGCGCTGTTTCAGGCGGCAATGCGCGAGTGGCGACGCTCCATCGACGGTACGGCGAAACCGTTGCCGGGCGTCCAGATGCGGATCGAGCGCGTCATGGAAGTGACGATCACGCGCGAGATGGAGCGGCTCGAAGCGCGGCTTCTGTTCCTCGCGACCGTCGGCGCGGTGGCGCCCTTCATCGGCCTGTTCGGCACGGTCTGGGGCATCATGACGGCGTTCCAGGGCATCGCGGCGAGCAAGAATACCAATCTCGCGGTGGTCGCGCCGGGCATCGCGGAAGCTCTGTTTGCCACCGCGCTCGGGCTTCTCGCCGCCATTCCGGCCGTGATTTTCTACAACGCCTTCCAGCAATCGGCGTCGCGGCTGGCGCAGCGGCTCGAAGGCTTCGCCGACGAATTTTCCGCGATAGTCTCGCGCCAGCTTGATCTGAAAACGTAAGCGCGGCGACGAGAGGTTCTGTCATGGGTATGTCATTGCAGGCGGGAGCGAGCGGTCCGTCCGGCGCAAGGCGGCGGAGGGGGCGGAAGCATAAGCCCATGGCCGAGATCAACGTGACGCCGTTCGTCGACGTGATGCTCGTGCTGCTGATCATCTTCATGGTGGCCGCGCCGCTGCTGACGGCCGGCGTGCCGGTGGACCTGCCGAAGAGCGAGGGCGCGGCGCTTCAGAGCGACTCGGAGCCGCTGACGCTCACTGTAGATCCGCAGGGCCGCATCTTCATTCAGGAGACGGAAATTTCGTTCGAGGGGTTGCAGGCCAAGCTTCAGGCCATCACCGAAGCGCGCAAGGGCATGGATGAAGCGATCTATGTGCGCGGCGACAAGACGACGAACTACGGCGAGTTGATGCGCGTCATGGGACGAATCGCGGCGGCGGGTTACAAGAAGCTTTCGCTCGTTACCGAACTCGACGACAAACGCTGACGAGAGGATATCGTGCGCTACGGCCTGATCGGCTCCGTCATCTTCCATCTTTTGGTCTTCGGGCTGGTGATCTTCAACTTCGCCAGCAGCGGGGAGAAAGATGTGCCGCCGCCACCGCCGATTTCGGTTGAGATCATGTCGCCGAAAGATTTCAGCGAACGGCAGCAGGGCAAGGTCGAGGCGAAGGCGCAAACGCCCGCGCCGCTCGCAGAACTGAAAGCGCCCGAAGCGCCCGCAACCGCGAAAAAGGAAGTCGAGCAGAAGCCGTCGCCGAAGGTGACGGAGAAGGAAGCGCTCGCGCCGCCGCCTCCGAAGGCCGAGCCGACGCCCGCGCCTCAGCCGAAGCCCGTCGAACAGGCGAAGGCGCAGCCCGCTCCCGCGCCCGAAAAGCCGGTCGAAAAGCCGAAGCCGGTCGTCAAGAAGGAGCCGCCGCCGAAGCCAAAGGCCGAGGTCGCGGCGAAGAGCGAGGATCGCCCCAAGCCCGCCGCCGAGAAGCAGCCGGAGCGCAATTTCGATCCAAGCCACATCGCGTCGCTCATCAAGAAGGATCAGCCGGCGGAGACGCGTTCGCAGACGTCGCGCTCGACCATGGATACGCAGCCCGCGAAGACATATTCCGACCGGCAGACGGCCGTTCTCAACCGCGATCCGAACGCTGGCGCACCCTCCGGCGATTACGAGCCGGGCAGGCCGTGGCGCCCCGCAAGTTCGCTTCAGGATCAGGCCATGGGTGTGCCGCAGGCGCATGGCGCGATGAATGCGGGCAGTTGCGCCGACCTCGTGCAAAGCCGCATCGAACAGAACTGGGATCTGCCGCTCGGCGCCGCGCTGGGGGAGATGGGCCTCGTGCGCCTTCACATCGAGCTGAACCGCGACGGCACCTTGATTCGCCCGCCAATGGTGATGGATGCGCCGACATCGCCGACCGGGCAGGCTATGGCCGACGCCGCCATTCGCGCGGCGATGCGCGGCGCGCCGTACTCCATTCCTCCCGCGCAGTACGACCGCTGCCGCGATATGGTTCTTCGTTTCAACCCCCGCGACATGTATGGCGGCTGAGATGATTTCCCGCAGATTGACGACTTTGCTCGCAGCCTTCTTCGCGGCTGCCATTTTCGCGCCCTCGCTCGCCTCCGCACAGGTGGAGGTGGAAATCCGGCGCGGGCAGGTGCGTGCGATCCCTATCGCCGTGGCCGATTTCACGGGCGATCCGGTCGCCGCCGAAACGGCGCAGGTCGTGACCGCCGATCTCCAGCGCTCGGGCCTGTTTCGCCCGGTTCCGAACTCCGCCTTCATCGAGCGCGGCGCGAATGTCGACACGCCTCCGCGCTTTCAAGACTGGAAGGTTCTCAACATTCAGGCGCTGGTCGTCGGCCGCGTCACCGATGCGGGCGACGGGCGTCTCAGGGGCGAATATCGGCTCTGGGACGTGATGACGGGCCGCCATATCGCGGGCGAGCAGTTCTTCATTCCGCGCAACACGTCGCGCCGCCTCGCGCATATCATCGCCGACGCAGTCTACGAACGCCTCACGGGCGAGCGCGGCTATTTCGACAGCCGCGTCGTGTTCGTGGACGAATCCGGGCCCAAGAATCAGCGCGTGAAGCGCCTCGCCATCATGGACCAGGACGGCGCGAACCTCCGCCTTCTGACGCAAGGGCGCGAACTTGTGCTGACGCCGCGCTTCCATCCGCTCTCGCAGGAGATCACCTACACCGCCTATCGAAACGGCGAGCCGCGCGTCATGCTGCGCAACATCATGACCGGGCAGGAGGAGGTGCTGGGCGATTTCCCGAACATGTCGTTCGCGCCGCGCTTCTCGCCGCAGGGCGACCGCGTGGTGATGAGCCTTCAGGAGGGCGGAAATTCCTCGATCTTCGAGATGGAGCTGCGCTCGCGCCGCATGGCCCGGCTCACGCAAAGCTCGTCCATCGACACCGCGCCATGCTATTCGCCGGACGGCCGCCAGATCGTCTTCGAGTCCGATCGGGAGGGAAAGCAGCAGCTCTACGTGATGAACGCGGACGGCTCCGGCCAGAGGCGGATCACCTTCGGCGACGGACGATATTCGACGCCGGTCTGGTCCCCGCGCGGCGACCTCATCGCTTTTACGAAGCAGGTGCCGGGTGGTTTCGCAATCGGTGTCATACGCCCCGATGGGACGGGAGAGCGCGTCCTGACCGAGGGTTATCACAATGAGGGGCCGACGTGGTCGCCGAACGGCCGCGTGATCTTGTTCTTCCGCGAAAGCGGCGGCGCGAATGGCGGCGCGAAGCTCTTCAGCATCGACCTGACCGGCTACAACGAGCGACAGATGCCCACGCCCTCTTTTGGCTCCGACCCGGCCTGGTCTCCGCTTTTGAAATGAGGCCGGGTTTCCAGCATCCGCTTAGAGCACAATTTTTTCCACACGTTTCCCCCGAACGGCATCCGGGTTGCGCCCCGCCTCAGCAGTACACGTGCCTTTTTCGCACCAGACGCGACGCAATCAAAGGCGCTCGCCTGGCTGCTCCTTGATCGCAAATGTCCACAAAAGGTCATCCCTATGTAACGGCTTTGGGGCCGCTATCGAGGAGAGAGAAATGAAGGGCTTGAAGGGAATCATGGTCGTGACGACGCTCGTCGCGGCGGCCGCTGTCCTCAGTGCTTGTGAAAAGCAGATCGACGAACCGCCGCTGAAGTTCGGCGCGGGCGACGTGACCGTCGAAAAGCCCGCTCGCTAAAAACCGCTAGCCAGAGCTGTTCCGCATCGAAACGCGAATACTCTGGCCGAGCGATTCGGCGCGTTCGTGAAGCGGTTTCGCTCACTCGAAACGCTCCAAGACAGGACGTTCGGCATGCCAGGCGCCGTGAGCGGGCTCCGCGATCACGGCACATTTCGCTTTTTTCTCTTTTTTGTGCCGAATTTTGTTGCAGGTCACAAAACGGCCCGAGAAACAGTTTGTTTGGTAAGCATTCCGTTACGATTTCCCGGGCAAACTCGCGCTCAAGTTGTGCTCGATTGGAGAAAAATCTGAATGCGACCGCGTCTCGGTTCCCTGTTCGCCGTCCTTTTCATGATCGCCGCCGCGGTCTCTCTCTCCGGCTGCGACAAGAACGCACCTGGTGCGGGCCTTGGCCTTGGCGCTGGTGGCGGAAACTATCCGCCGGGCAGCAAGCAGGAGTTCAATGGCAAGATCGGTGACACGGTCCGCTACCTCACAGACAGTGCTGAACTCTCGCCGGACGGCCAGCAGATCCTGAACGCTCAGGCTGTCTGGCTCAGGCAGTACACGAACTTCCCCATCACCATCGAAGGCCACGCGGACGAGCGCGGCACTCGCGAATATAACATTGCGCTCGGCGCCAAGCGTGCCGAGACGACGAAGAACTTCCTCATCGCGCAGGGCATCAGTCCGCAGCGCATCCGCACCATCTCCTACGGCAAGGAGCGACCTGTCGCCGTTTGTGACGACATCTCGTGCTGGTCTCAGAACCGCCGCACGGTGACGGTGCTCGAAGGGGGCGGCTCGGTGGCATCATATTAACGAGGCGGCATATTAACGAGACGGCACGTCGCGCTTCCGGACGAAAGGGAGCGCGCGCGTCAACTTGCTGCGCGTGTGTGAAACAAATCGTTAAAAATTGCTTAACTCAAAGCGGTTGACAGCCCGGCCGCGTCGTCCCAGAAGGATGCAACCGCCGCCAAGCGAACCAGCGAGAGCGCCACCATGAGACGCATTATTGCTGCATCCGTCCTCTCTCTTGCCTTAGCCGTGCCGCTCGCAGGCGCCCAAGCCCAGACGCGCGATAACACGGCACAGCGCGTCGATCGCCTCGAAGAACAGATCAACAACTTGCAAAGCGTCGTCACGGCCGTCGAGTCGCTGGCGAAAAGCGGCGGCGGCGCTGGCTATGGCGCGACGGCGGGCGGTGGCGCGAGTTCTGCCGATCTCAGCCGCCTTTCGGCGCAGATCGCGGATCTGACACAGCGCATCCAGCGCCTCGAAGCGCGCCTCGCGTCCGCTTCGCCGGGCGCTGACCCGACGCAGCCCCGGACCGAGGCGGCTTATAATAATACCTTCACGCCAGCGGCTGGCTTCGAGGCGAAGGAGCCGTTGAAGCCTCTCGGCGAACCGGTTGCCACGCCCGATCGATACGGCGCGGCGCAACCTTCGCAACCGGCCGACGCCTTCCCGCGCCGCCAGACCGCCAGCGCCGGACAAGCGGCCTCCCCGGTCGCGCCTCGCATCAGCACAGACGCAACGCCCGCCGCGCTTCCTGCTTCGGGCGGCGCGCGCGCGCTATTCGAGCAGGGCACGGGCGCGCTCAACCGGCGCGAATATTCGGCAGCCGAGACCTATTTCCAGCAGGTTGTCGACCAATATCCGAACGATCCAGTTGCCGGGCCCGCCTATTATTGGCTCGGCGAAACCGCATTCGTCAGCGGCGAATATCGCACGGCGGCCGACCGTTTTCTGAAGACGTTCACCGCCTATCCCAACACCGAGCGGGCACCGGAAGCGCTTCTGAAGCTGGCCATCTCGCTTCGCAGGCTGGGCGAGAAAGCCGCCGCCTGTGACTCCTTCGCGGAATTGCAGCGGCGCTATCCTCAGGGGCCCAAAGCCGTGCTTCAGCGCGCGGAAGTTGAGAAAAAGCGGGCGGAATGCAGTTAGCGCCATCCGACGAAGTGGCGGCCTGAGGGGCATCCGCGCTGCTGCCTGTGACGCGCGAGTCTCGCCCCGGTGGATCGGCCCTTTCCCCTTTGTAGCCGCCTCTTTTTTTATATAAGCATAAATATTGCCAATCAGAGCCGGTTCCGATCTGATCAGGCTTGCTTGCACCTGATCGGTTCCGGCTCCGGGCGTCCCGCCGTACCGCGCATTCCAGGCGGTCGCGGCTTGATGGGGATCAAATCGCTTATTTCCGGAGTGTGGCGACGCCGATCCACTTCGACGACGCCAAGACAGGCGAAACGGCGGCGATGAAACGACGGTAGGACAGTGCGGAGTGTTATAAACGATAGCGAAATCAGGAAGGCCTTCGCCTTGGTGGAGGCATCCCCTGCCCTCGTGCTTGCAGTGTCCGGCGGCCCCGACAGCATGGCGCTGATGCATCTCGCGCGGCGCTGGACGACGCTCGCGAGCCGGCAGGCCGCCACCATCACGGTCGCGACCGTCGATCATGGGTTGCGCCCCGAAAGCGCGGAGGAAGCGACCTTCGTCAAGGCGCACGCGCGCGCTCTCGGCTTCGAGCACGTGACACTCGTGTGGAGCGGCGAGAAGCCCTCGGCCGGCCTTCAGGCAACGGCACGACGCGCTCGCTACGCCTTGCTCACGGCACAGGCGCGGGTTAACGGCGCGAGCCTTCTCACGGCGCACACCCGGGACGATCAGGCGGAAACGCTCATCATGCGGCTTTCGCGCGG
>NZ_JFZJ01000044.1 GCF_000636015.1 Rhodomicrobium udaipurense JA643 | reverse complement strand
CGCTCGCAAGGCAGGCGGCGCGCGAAGCGGGTGCCTACGAGGCCTGGCTCGTCGACGACAAGGGCTATGTCACGGAAGGCGCATCCTGCAACGCGTGGATCGTAACAGGCGATGGCAAGCTCGTGACGCGCTCTGCGGAGTCTGGTATCCTCCGAGGGATCACGCGAGAGGTTGCGATGGAAACCGCCCGCGCGCGTGGTCTTCACTACGAAGAACGGCCTTTCACGGTGGAGGAAGCCAAATCGGCTAGGGAAGCCTTCCAGACCTCCGCATCCGGGCTTGTGATGCCCGTGGTGAAAATCGACGGGGTTGCGATCGGAAACGGGAAACCGGGCGAGATCGCAAGCGGCTTGAGAGCGGCCTACCACGGAGTGGCTGAAGTCTCCACGCCACACCACCTTTTAACTTAGAGCGTCAGACTATCGGAGGTGGCGGTGCCGGCGTTGCGGTGCCAGAGATGGGTTGCGCCAGCAACAACTGAGCTAACAGGGGCAAATAGCGGGTATTGGGCAAGCGGCCATCAGTGTCGCGAGAAAATAATGGACAGGTCATGCCTCCAGAGAAACAACAGAACCTTCAGGACGCCTTTCTCAATCACGTACGGAAAAACAAGACCCCGCTTACGATTTTCCTCGTGAACGGCGTCAAGCTGCAAGGCATCGTCACGTGGTTCGACAATTTCTGCGTGCTGCTGCGCCGCGACGGTCATTCGCAGCTTGTCTACAAGCACGCCATCTCGACAATCATGCCCGGCGGCCCCATTTCGTTCTTGGACGGAGATCAGGTACAGGATCGATAGCAGACATTGAAAACGCTCGAACGCAGTGAACGAGCCGCGCAGCGCGCGGGCATCAACGACGGCGAAACGACGGCAGGCGATGACGACGGGGCGACGCGCGCTCTCGTGATCGTGCCGGTGCTGAAGGGCCAGAGCGGTCCGCAAGGCGCGGCCGCGCTTGCGCTTTCGAGCGAGGAGAGGCTGGAAGAGGCCGTGGGTCTCGCCATTGCCATCGGGCTTGATGTCGCCTTTTCGGGCACGGTGCCGCTGGCGCAAATCAAGCCTGCTGCGCTGCTCGGCACGGGCAAGGTTGAGGAGATCGGCGCGATCATCGCGGCCGCAGGCGTGAGCGTGGCGATCGTCGATCATCCGCTGACGCCCATCCAGCAGCGCAACCTCGAAAAGGCGTGGAATGCCAAGGTGCTCGACCGCACCGGGCTCATCCTCGAAATCTTCGCCGAGCGCGCGCTTTCCAAGGAAGGCCGCCTTCAGGTGGAGCTTGCGCGCCTCACCTATCAGAAGAGTCGCCTCGTGCGGTCGTGGACCCACCTTGAGCGCCAGCGCGGCGGCTTCGGCTTTCTCGGCGGCCCCGGCGAAACGCAGATCGAGGCGGATCGACGCGCCATCGGCGAACGCATCGACGTCATCAAGAACGAACTCGCCGTGTCCGAGCGCACGCGGCGGCTGCATCGCAAGCGGCGCAAGGAGACGGACCAGCAGATCGTGTCGCTCGTCGGCTATACGAATGCGGGGAAGTCGACGCTGTTCAACGCGCTGTCAGGTGCGGGCGTGCTCGCGAAGGACATGCTGTTCGCGACGCTCGACCCGACGCTTCGCCGCGTGGAGTTCGCGGATGGCGGCGCGTTCATTCTGTCCGATACGGTCGGCTTCATCTCGGACCTGCCGACGCAACTCATCGTCGCGTTCCATGCGACCCTCGAAGAAATTCTCGAAGCCGACCTGATCCTGCATGTGCGCGACATCGCGAGCGCGTCGTCTGAGGCGCAGAAGATCGAGGTCGAACGCGTGCTTGCCGAGATCGGAATCGACGCGGCCGCGCAAGCAACCCGCGTGATCGAAGTGTGGAACAAGTCCGACCTTCTTTCGGAGGATGAGCGTTCGGCAGTCGGAAAGCGAGCCGAGAACGCCGCGCATCCAGCGGTCCTCGTCTCCGCGCAGACAGGCGAGGGCGTTCCCGAGCTTGCGTCAGCGATCCGCATCCGGCTTCAGGCGCATCTGCGCACGCGCGACGTGGTCGTGAGCGAGGCCGATGGCGCGTTTATCCACTGGCTTTACGAAAACACGGAAGTTATCGACCGGCGGGGCCGCGAGGATGGTAGCCAGCTGTTTCAGGTGCGAGTTGCGCCGGAGCGCGAGCACGACCTCGACCTTCATATCGCGCGCCCGGGCAGCTAAAAGGTGGGTTCCTGGCGTAGCCTAGGACTTCAAACTGGACCGCTTCGGGTATTTCAATTTTATCGAAGCTCCAAGCATAGGGTATGGGTAATTCCATAACTTTGTCCCGATTAATCAGGTAAAAATCGAAAATCGTCTCCAATAAAACATAGCTTAAGGATTTTATCCCGTCGTACCCGTATTTATAGTAAAAACGATAAGTTTCTTTGATTGATAAGTAATATCGTGTGTTTTTGGTCGAATCCTGGCGGTATCTACCTGATTAATTCGCGTAGCGTTGCGCGATTCATTCGGACGCTCATCAAGCCTCCGCCATTTATATTTGTTCTCTTGCCAGTGCTTTGAGTAATACCAAATACGACGCGCCAGTTTGGAGAGGATTTAGGTAAGTACCTTTCGAAGGTCAAGCCTCAGGCGCAAAATTCTTATGTTGTTCAGCGCACCTGCACGAACCAGCAACCGATTGCGGGAACTAGCGAAGACGCGGAGAGTACGCTTCCGCGTTCAGTGCCGCTTCTTGCGGGCCGTCTTCGGAGGCGCGGCGGTGATCAAGGCGGCGGCTTGTGGCACCACGGCGGTTTTCGCCAAAGCCATGCGCTGATAACCGTCGAAGCCCGCCATCAATTCCGCGAACAACGCCCGCGCAGAACGCGCATTCCCCGCTTCGGTCAGGGTCATATGGTCGGGGGCGGCAAGGGGCGGGTTCATGGTCGTCCACGCGTGGATGGAACAGTGGCCGCCCATATATTTCGCCCAGTCCCAGTAGAAGGCCCCGTTTGCAGCCGCTGTTCGCCGGATCACAGCGCGTACAGTTTCGAGGCGTGGCGGCGCGTGCCATCGGCCCAGCCGCTCGTCGCTGCGACCGAGCAGGCGCGAATAGCCAGCGGTTTCCTGCGGATTGAGCGCGCGACAAACCTGTGCGCCGCCGAGGCTAGCGAAGGTAGGTAGTCGCGCCGCATCCGGTGGCCCGATCAGGAGGAGCGAGGCATTTGGCACGGCGCTCTTGATCTGATCGACCGTCAGCCTGAGACGCGCTTCATATTCGCGCATGTCGAGATCGTCGTCGAAGCCCTCTTTTTTTCCGAAACTCAGAATGATGAGATCCGGATCGAGCTTCTTGAGGTCGTTCGCGGCGAAGTCGCGGTTCCATTTAGCGAGCGTCATCGCCGTTGCGCCGGGGACACCCGCGTTCGAGTAAACAATGCCGGGCGTCTGAGTGCCGGTCGTCAGCGACAGCATCGTCACGTCGCCATCGCCGCGCGGGCGGATCGTGATTTCGCGAGCCTTCGCCATGATGCGAATGGAGGTTTGGGCCGTGTTCGGCGCCCGCGTCGGAACGAGCTTCGTCTCGCCGTCGACGCTGATGGCGACTGTACCCTGTTGCGGCCCAGTCATGAACGAGGCTTCGACCCAATCGAACGAGGTTTCAGCCGAGGTGAACCGCAACCATGCGTCGGAGGAAGACGAAGTCACGCGCACGCCGGAAAGGCCGAACGGACCCGGCGCATTCCCCGCCGCGCTGGCAAGCGACCACGCGCCGCGTCGGTCGATCTTCATGCCTTTCACGGGATAGAGGCCCGGCAGCATGAGGCCCCGCCCCGCGTTGCCGAAGCGGCTGGTGAGATGCTCCCTCAGAGCGCCGGCGAAGCGGTCGTCCACGATGTCGTCGCCGCCGAGATGGACGATCTTCGCCGCGCCCGACCGTCTTCCAGCGTTCAACTTTGCGAGCGCGCCGTAAAAGTTCTCCAGGGCTTCGGCCGCGGTGACCGGGTTCGGCTCGTAGGCCTCGGCGGTGTTGAGCGCAAGCGCGAGCGAGGCGTCGGACGGGGAGGGCCGCCGTGCCTCGAAGGTCGAGAAGGCGAAAAACGACGGTCCGCTGTCCGGCATGAGCGTGGGCGCGGGTTGGGAGCCTGCCGACGACGGAGACTGAAACGAAAGAAAATTGGTCTTGTAGGAACGGTTCAGCGCGGGTGCGCCGTCATGGTCGTCCGCGAGCGAGGCGCGGTCGGAATCGTCGCCCCAGCCCATGCCGGGCAGGCATCCGCCAAGGAATGGCAGCGCCACCAATCCCAACATCGGAAGCAACCGCTTCCGCCATAAGCGCCGATCGGGTCGTTGACGTCTCTGCATGAAGACTCCGGCACACTTACTCGACGACATTCGACAAGCACGAAAAAAGGATTATTGCTGGGACGCGGCGCTATCCTCGCGCCACGTGAAATCATCGGCTCGCCCATCTTTCGGGGGCAGGGCATCGCCACGGCTCAGGACTTTGAAATACAGGCGGTCGGCGAGGGGCGTCTGCCGCTGGATTTCCCGCATCGAGAATTCGCCCACGGGCGATATGACGGCTATTGCGGTCATGCCGTCGGCGAGGTCGCCGAAGATCAGCTCGCCGCCCTGAAAGCCGGACGCACCGGCGAACGCGGCCTGCTCGCGGCGCTGGTCGTCAGTCGCGGTCGCCGCCGTCGCGGAAGCTGCCGTCGAGGCGGGCGTATTATCTTTATCGGTCGTGGCTTTCGTTGCCGGTTCAGTCGCCGCGGCTGGCGCGCCATCGGTCCGTGCACCCATCTCCGTCGTCCACGCCGATTTCCCGCCGGCACTCTTCGCCGAGCGGTTCCCCGGCACCACACGCGCTTGCTCTTCCTCGTCGCCCGCGAGCGGAATGTTGCGCTGCGCCTTCGCCTGGGCGAGATCGCGCCTCAGCACGATTTCCACATAGTTGGCGAGTTTGCGGCTGCCCGCTGCCGTGAAGCCCACGCCGTCGCCTTCGCGCAGCCGTTTCGTCTGGCCGGTGAGGTCGGGGCCATAGGCCGCGTACGCGCCGGACTGATCGGTGAAGCCTGCGCTCGTATCGATGAATTTTGCGCCGTTGACATAGGCCGCCTGACGCACGGCGTCGTTCATGGCCGCGACCGCGTCGTTTCTCTGGCTGCTGGCCATGACGGGGAGACCGAGCCAGTAAACCGCGATGTTGGCGGCTTTCAGCTTGCGGATGAGCTTTTCGGCTTCCCGTCCGTAGGCGTCCTTCCATTCGGCGGTGCCGACCTGAAGCCGCCCCGTAGCGGTTGGCGCCTTCATGGACGTGGCGTCGTTCACGCCCAGCATGACGACCGCGATGTTAACGGGCGGATTGGATGCGGTCAGCTTGTCGATGTCGCCGAAAAGGCCGATCTGTTCCGGCCGAGCGAGGCCGTAATTCGATTTCGACGCGTCCTGAATCTGCACCGACGCATCTTGCTTGAACGCGTCCTGAAGGCCGTTTGTGAGGCCCGATCCGAGCCAGTCGCCGATGACGCGGACCTGATAACGATCCGTCTGCGGAAACGGCGTGACGTAGCTCGACGAAAGGGGGTTCGGTGTCTGCGCGAGAAGGGTGCCGCTGCCTGCGGCCAGCGCCGCAAAAACAACGATGGCCGTCATGAAGAAGACCGCCAGGGCGCGGGAAATCGAGGTCATTTCAAAATCCTCGCGGACGCGCCCAAGACCGAACTCCACCCATTGCCCATGGCCTTCTTTTATGCGGGAATGTGTCAGGATCAAGCCTGCTCTGTGACGGCACACTTTTTTCCACCCAATGCCACGGAAAGCTCAGCCTTCCGCCTATCGCCATGAAAGCTCGGCGGCAAGCCGGTCGGCGAGCAGCCCAACCGCGAGAGCATACAGGTCCGAATTGTTGTATGTCTTAATGACGTCGAAGTTCGCGATGGTGAGAAAGGCGGAGATGTTCGCTTTTTCGGCCGTGAACGGGTTCGTTTTTTCGGGCCGGAAGAGACGCGCGGTTTCAGCGGGCCTCGGGAAGCGTCCCCCCGTTTCGCGCTTCAGGCCGAGCTTGCGCCAGCTTTCAAGCGGCATCGTGGAGGCTTCCATCTCGTCTGTCGTCTGGAAGCCGTCCGGCAGCCGCACCGCGTAGCCCCAGGTGCGGCCTCGCTGCCAGCCCGACTGCGCGAGATAGTTCGCTGTCGAGGCCATCGCGTCGGCCGGATTATCCCATATGTCGCCGCGCGGCGTGCCGGAGAAGCTGACCCCGAATTTGTTGTATGTGGACGGAATGAACTGCGTGTGGCCCATCGCGCCCGCCCAGGAGCCGGACAGCTTGTCGGGGGAGATGCGCTGGTTCTCCACGATCTTGAGCGCCTCCACGATCTGCGTCTTCCAGAAATCCGCGCGACGACCGGATGCTGCGAGCGTGGCGAGAGAGCGGAAGACGGCCCACGATCCCTGCTTGTTGCCGAAATCGGATTCGGCGCCCCATATCGCGACCAGGACGAAGCGACTCACGCCATAGCGCCGCTCCAGCACCTTGAGCTTTGCCTCGTATTTGAGATAGGCGGCCTTGCCGTCGGCGATGCGCGCGGGCGTAATGATGCGGTCGAGATATTGCGTCGCGGTGAGAGTGAATTCGGGCTGGCGGTTGGCGAGCCGCAGCACTTCGGGATCGGGTTCCAGCCCCGCGAACGCCGCATCGAACGTCTCGCGGGAAACGCCCTCGCGCTCGGCGACCGGCCAAAGCTCCGACTTCAGGGCGGCAAATGCCGTGTCCTGCGTCTCTCCGGCGCGTACGCTTCCGAAGCCCGCAAGCGCCATCGTCACGATGAACACGGCGGCCACGCGCGCGGCGACCATTTGCACCGTCGATTCTCCCTCAAAGCGCCTCGCGGGAGCCGCAATTAACGCTTCTATCTCGGCGGGCGTTCGCTATATCACTCGCGAACGGTTGCACCGCTGAAGCGCCCGAGAAACTTCGTCGATAAGCTCAAACCCCACCGAGAAGTCCCATGAGCAAGCCTATCCGCAAGGCCATTTTCCCCGTCGCCGGTCTCGGCACGCGCTTTCTCCCCGCCACCAAGGCGATGCCGAAAGAGATGCTGACCGTTGTCGACCGCCCCATCATCCAGCACGTGGCCGACGAGGCGCGTACCGGCGGCATCGAGCATTTCATCTTCGTAACTGGGCGCAATAAAGGCGTCATCGAGGATCATTTCGACCGGCAATTCGAGCTGGAAGAAGTGCTTAGGCGGCGCAACAAGCAGGAAGAGTTGCTCAACCTCGAAACGCATCTGCCGAAGCCGGGCGCGACGAGCTTCACGCGTCAGCAGGAGCCGCTCGGCCTCGGTCACGCGGTGTGGTGCGCGCACGACATCGTGGGCAGCGATCCGTTTGCGCTGCTGCTGCCGGACGTGATCGTGCTGCCGGACGGCGAGAGCTGCCTCGGCCAGATGATCCGGGTCTATGGCAATCTCTGCGAGAAATATCCCGACGCGAAGATCAACATCGTCGCCGTCGAAGAGGTCGCGCCCGAGGAGACGAGTTCCTACGGCGTGGTCGGACTTGCCGGCGTCGAGGGCGACAGCTTGTGGCGTATCGATTCGATGGTGGAAAAGCCCGCCAAGGGCACCTCGCCCTCGAATCTCATCATCATGGGCCGCTACATCCTCCAGCCCGAGATTTTCGACATCCTGAAGTATCAAGAGCGCGGCGCGGGCAACGAAATCCAGCTTACCGACGCGATGCGCACGCTCATGCGCGATCAGCTGTTCTTCGCCTACAAGTTTCGGGGCAAGAGCTACGATTGCGGCTCGAAGCTCGGCTTCCTCACGGCAAACGTCGCGTTCGCGCTGGCGCGCTCCGACCTCGGCCCCAAGTTCGGCGAGGAGCTGAAGAAGCTCGCCGCCGAGATGCAGGTGAAAAAGGCCGCCGAATAATCAGCCGGTTTGCAACGGTTTTTTCCTCACACACGCCCGCCCGCTTTTCTTGATGCGACCGCATTTGCTCCTTAACAAAGGGTAAACGGCGACAGGACAAAAGGGGGCGGCGATGGTGCAATCTGCGGCGCGGATCGGCATTGGCGTGGACAGAATCGTTAGCGCGGGCGAGGCGTTGCCCGAGCCGGGCTCTGCGGCCGCGGTGGCGCGTCGCACGCTCGAATGCAGCCTCGACGGGCTTCTCGCGCTTCGAGCCTCGCTCGCCAACGGCCTGGCCCTCGATTTCGAGCGCGCCGTCGCGTTGATCCACGCCTGCCGTGGCCGCGTGATCGTGACCGGCATGGGCAAGAGCGGCCATGTCGGCCAGAAGATCGCGGCGACGCTCGCTTCAACCGGCACGCCCGCGCAGTTCGTTCATCCCGCCGAGGCAAGCCACGGCGATCTCGGCATGATAACGGCGGCCGACACCGTCCTCGCGCTTTCGTGGTCGGGCGAAACGGTTGAACTGGCGAGCATCCTCACCTATTCCCGTCGCTTCCGCGTGCCGCTCATCGCGCTGACCTCGCGGCGCGAAAGCGCGCTCGGCAAGGCGGCCGATGTCGTGCTTCAGCTTCCGCCCGTGAAGGAGGCGTGCCCGCACGGCCTCGCGCCGACCACCTCGACGCTGACGCAACTCGCGCTCGGCGATTGCCTCGCCATCGCGCTGCTCGAAGGGCGCGGCTTCACGGCCTCCGATTTCAAGGTGTTTCATCCCGGCGGCCAGCTCGGCGCGAACCTCAAGCACGTCGCCGACATCATGCACAAGGGCGAGCGCATGCCGCTCGCAGGCGCTGACGCACCGATGAGCGCCGCGCTCGTCACCATGACCGAGAAGGCGTTCGGCTGCCTAGGCGTGGTGGATGCGGACGGGAGGCTCGCGGGCATCGTCACCGATGGCGATTTGCGTCGTCACATGGCGGGCGATCTCCTGGGCCGCCGTGCCGCCGACATCATGACGTGCAATCCGAAGACGATCACGCCGACGATGCTTGCCAGCGCCGCGCTTCAGATCGTGAACGAGAAGAAGATTACGGCGCTGTTCGTGGTGGAGGACGGCGTGCCGGTCGGCATCGTGCATATCCACGACCTGTTGCGCGTCGGAGTCGCCTGACCGGGCGCGTTTTCAGTGCAGACAGGTGGGATAAGCCGCCGAAGCTGTTGCAAAGCGCGCCGCCGATGCTAATCTGTGCGCTGGCTGGATATCGGCCACCGGGGTGCCGAACGCTGTGGTTCCCCGTTGCGGGTATGGTGAAATGGTATCACAGGAGCTTCCCAAGCTTCTAGCGCGGGTTCGATTCCCGCTACCCGCTCCAGCTCTTTTCCAATCACCGGCCTCGACGGGCGGCGCATCTTGCGGCGTCGGCGCGACAGCAGCTTCGCCGCTATGTCCTGCGCTTGCCGCCCTTCTGATGCAGGGCTGCGATTTCGAGAACGTGCTGTTTCTTGCGCAGCCGACTCGCGTCGAGGAGCATCTGGCCGGCCCAGCGATAAACATTCCGGTTCCGAATGAGATCCCGCATAAGCCGCATGCGCTCGCGCTGCTCTGCAGCGGGCATCGTGAGCGCCCGTTCGATGGCAACGGCCATGGAGTGCGGATCGTAGGGATTGACCATGAGCGCTTCCGACAGTTCGCGCGAAGCCCCGGCAAAGGTCGAAAGCGCGAGCACGCCCTGCTCGTCGTCACGCGACGCGACGAATTCCTTGGCAACAAGATTCATGCCGTCATGCAGGCTTGAAACGATGCAGACGTCGGCCGCCCGGAAAAGCTCGAAAACCTCCGCAGGGTCGTGGTGGCGAATGACGAGGTGCACCGGGGCGACACCATTGATGCCGTGGCGGTCGTTGATCTCTGCGGCAAGCCGCTGCGCCTCAGCCTGAAGCGCGGCATATGCGGGCAGCTTGCTCCGCGTCGGTGCGGCGGCCTGCACGAACACAAACCGCCCCTTCCATTCCGGATGGGCGGTAAGAAGGGCGTCGATGGCCAACATCCGGTCGAGGATGCCTTTCGTGTAATCGAAACGCTCGATGCCAACGGCGAGATGCGTCTCGGCCGGGATGCCGAGCCGCTCCCTGACCGCCGACCGGCATTCCGCCACCGGCTTTTGCCCCCCGAGCGCAGCCGGAGGCCACTCGATCGAAATGGGGTAGGGTCTGACGAAGGTTTCCCGCCCGGACAACGTAATCGACGCGTGCTCGCGGTCGATGCGGCTTTCGATGAACCGGTCCGCGGTTTCGATGAAATTGTTACAGTGAAACTGCGTGTGGAACCCGACGATGGAACTTCCAAGGAGCCCCTGAACGATTTCTTCTTTCCAAGGGAAGATGCTGAAGGTTTCCGAATTCGGCCACGGGATATGCCAGAAGGTGATGATCGTTGCCTTCGGCAGCCGCGCCCTGACCATCCGGGGCAGGAGCGCAAAATGATAGTCCTGGACGAGCACGATGGGTGAGTCCGTCTTCGCTTCGTCGACGACCGCCTTCGCGAAGCGCTCGTTGATGGCGCGGTAGGTATCCCAATCGGCGGCGCGAAATGTCGGGCGCACGAAGGCGATATGGCAGAGCGGCCAAAGCCCTTCATTGGCGAGACTGTAATAGTAACCTTCCTGTTCGTGCTCGCTGATCCAGACGCGCCGAAGCGTGTAACCAGGATTGTCCGGCGGCACGCGGATTCGGCCTTCGGAATCGGCCATCTCCTGATCGGCGCTGCCGCTGCCATGCGCGATCCACGTTCCGCCGCAAGCGCGCGTCACCGGTTCAAGCGCCGAGACGAGGCCCGAAGCAGGGATTTGCAGCTTGATGCCATCGGCTTCGCGATTGTGGATGTAAGGCTCGCGGTTGGAAACGACGATAACCTGCGCGTTGGCGAGCTCGCCGTTCATCACTTCGCGAATTGTTTCCGCAGTCCACTCGGTGCGCTCGGTATCGACCGAGGCGACGCGATTGAGATCCATCTTGCGAAGCGCAAGGC
This sequence comes from Rhodomicrobium udaipurense JA643, assembly GCF_000636015.1. GTDB lineage: Bacteria > Pseudomonadota > Alphaproteobacteria > Rhizobiales > Rhodomicrobiaceae > Rhodomicrobium > Rhodomicrobium udaipurense. The sequence goes on along the minus strand of NZ_JFZJ01000044.1, from coordinate 14,778 downwards.
GCAGTTCCTCCCCGATCGGACCGAGCCTGCTCGTCATCTCTTCGATGTTCTGGCCTTGCGCAGCACTTGAGAGCGACTCTCGCAGGCCAATCAGCCAGCGTCGCACGACCGCAAGCACGGCGAGGGCCGCAAGCAGCGTGCTCACAAGGACGATCCCGACCAGCGCGGCCGTCAAGAAGGTGCGAGCTTCAGCGCTGCGCTTCGTTGCGAAGCTCAGATCGTGCAGGATGACGAGGTGCCCTTTTGCGTTCCTCACCGCGATGGGAAAGGAGGCCGCAATCAGATGGGTTCCATCGTCGGTGATCGACGAAAAGCTGGCAGTTTCCGATCTCGCAGCCTTTTTGCAGGAGAAGGTAGACGGCATGAGCTTGGTCTGGAAACGCAGCACGCCCGGGTCCACGCAAAAGCCGAGACCCAAGACACGGTCGTCGTTCGCGACGCGTGCAAACAGATCATCGATGCCCGCCTTGTCGTTCGCCGCGAGCAGTTCCGAGAAGCTGTGGCGGATTGAATTGAAGACAAGACGCGAGCGAAGTTCCACGTCGTTGCGCGACCATTGCTCGACGAGCGCGCTGGCATAGGGAGCGAGCGCGAGCACAATGAGAACGGTAGCAACCAGCGCCGAGCTGGCGTACCGCACGAACATCCGTACCGTCGGATTGCGCCATAAGGGAAAGCGGGACAGAGAACTATCCCCACCGATGATCGGAAGGTTCCTGGCAAGGAAGGAGGTCGGCCATCGCATGCACCGGTTTTATGGTGCTCGAGCTACCGCTGGCAACCATATTGTTTTTTTATTCAGAATTTGCGGCAAGCGTTGGCGACGGCGCAGGAGACCTCGCCGCGACCTTTCGCGCGGCGGCATAGATCGGAAGGCGCTCTAGACGAAATAGCGATGAGCGCTGTAACGGTGGAGACTGGACAGCCGGGGATCGACGGGCGGCACGGGCCGCAACGGCGCCCCAACCCTCACAGGAGCACGCCGTTGCGCTCTGCCGTCATCGCCGCGACCGGCCTTTATACCCCTCCCGAAAGCATCTCGAACGACGAGCTGGTCGAGGCGTTCAACGCCTATGTCGAGCGGTTCAACGCGGACAACGCAAGCGCCATCGCGGAGGGGAGCGTCGCGGCGCTTCAGCCGTCGTCGGCCGAATTCATCGAGAAGGCGTCCGGCATCAAGTCGCGCTATGTGGTGCAGAAGTCTGGCATTCTCGACCCCGCCGTGATGCGCCCGGTCATTCCCGAGCGGTCGAACGAGGAGCTTTCGCTGCTCGCCGAAATGGCCGTGAAGGCCGCCGAGGAGGCGCTCGCCCGCTGGGGCAAGCCGCGCGAACGCATCGGCGCGGTGCTTTGCGCGGCGTCGAACATGCAGCGCTCTTATCCGGCGATGGCGATCGAGGTGCAGGCCGCGCTCGGGCTTCACGGCTTCGCCTTCGACATGAACGTGGCGTGCTCGTCGGCCACCTTCGGCATCAAGACGGCGGCGGATTATGTGGCGACCGGTACGGCCGATGCGGTGCTGATGGTGAACCCGGAGATCTGCTCCGGCCATCTGAACTTCCGGGACCGTGACAGCCACTTCATTTTCGGCGACGTCGCCACCGCCGTCATCGTGGAGCGGGGCGACGAGGCCGCGAGCGGATGGGACATCCTCGGCGCGCGGCTCAAGACGCAATTCTCGAACAACATCCGCAACAATTCCGGCTTTCTCAACCGCGCCTGGCCCGAAGGCCGGGACCTGACGGACAAGCTGTTCGTGCAGCAGGGGCGCAAGGTGTTCAAGGAGGTGGTGCCGATGGTGTCGGCGCTCATCGCAGAGCACGCCGCCGACATCGGCATCGACACGCACCGGCTGAAGCGTCTGTGGCTGCATCAGGCGAACATCAACATGAACCACCTGATCGGCCAACGCGTGCTCGGCCGCGAGCCGGAGCCGGGCGAGAACGTCATCATCCTCGACGAATACGCGAATACGTCGTCGGCTGGCTCGATCATCGCCTTCCACAAGCATTCGGACGACCTCGCGCCCGATGATACGGGGCTGATTTGCAGCTTCGGCGCGGGCTATTCGGCGGGGACGGTGTTCGTCCGCAAGCGGTGAGCTTGGCTGCCGGACGGTTGATTGATTCGGCCGCCCCGGCCGACCTGTGGGAGCGGGGTAAGCCGGTTAATGGGGAAGGTCATTTTCAGCATAGACCCCGCCTACAGGAGTGCGGCCACTCGGTATTTTACGTGGGGGATCGCTTGCGCTAAGGTCGCGCATCGATAATTGGACCTGACTGCATGCGCGCGCTGCCCGTCCTCGTTTCGCTTGCCTTCGTGCCCCTCGCCGCGCTGGCGTTGCTTCACGGCGGGCCGTGGCTTCTGGCTCTCCTCGTTTACGGCCCCGTTGTCGTTCCGGTGGCGGATCATGTTTTCGGGCTATGTGCGCAGGTCGCGCCCGCGAGCCGGGTTCAGTGCGGTTTCGCCTTCGCGTGGGTGCCGATCCAGTTCGCGCTGGTGCTCGGCCTCGCGGCATCGGCGGACACGCTCGGCGGCTCGGCGCTTTTCGTCGCGGCCATCGGGATCGGCCTTGCGACAGGCGGCGTCGGCGGCGCATCGGCCTTCGCGCTCCTCGATCGCGGCGGTCGCTACAACCGAGCGGCCGCAGAACTCCTCACGTGGCCGATCCTCTACGGCTCCTTCGCGGTACGCCACGGCGGCGAGAGCGGCGCGCGCGCCGCGACGCCCAAAGACCCCGCCACGCCGCGCCTCGGCGAAGGCTTCTACAGCTATTTCCTGCGCTCGACTTTTATCGGTCTGTTCGCCGCGTGGGACGCGGAAGAGGAACGGCTCCACGCGGCAGGGCTCTCGACGCTCAGCCTTTCAAACGCATTCCTGCGCGCGTTCATCGCCTATGCCGTGCTCATCGAGGCGGCGTTCCTCATCGGCGGCGCGCTCGGCGTGATGGCGCTGTTCGTGCAGGCGTTCGTTGCGTGGGTGGTGATCGACGCGGGCGCATATGTCGCGCGGTTCGGGCTTTTGCGCCGTCCGCTGGGGCAGGGGCATTTCGAGCCGCTCGGGCCGCAGCACGCGTGGAGCGCGACGGGCGATGTGCCGCGCTTGCCCGGCGGCTTCTGCGCGATGGCGCTGCTCGCCACGCTCTGGCCGGAGCGCTTCGTGCGCCTCATGAACCCGCGCGTGCTCGCATGGCATGCGCGCTGGTGGGAGACGGCCACGCCGCCCGCTGCGCCCGAGACGCAAGCCGAAGCCACGCTGAGCGAGGCGCGGGCCTAAGCGCTCGATTGCCCTAAAACAAAAACGGCGGCGGCGCGCCGTCCGCGAAGACCACGCGGTCGCCTTCGAGCCGCGCCGCGTCGGACGCCACGAGCCGCAGCGCCAGCGGGTAGAGCCGGTGCTCCATCGCGAGGATGCGGGCGGAGAGCGCGTCTTCGTCGTCGGTGGGCAGGAGCGGCACCGCGCCCTGCGCGATGATCGGGCCTGCGTCCATCTCCTCGCTCACGAAATGCACGGTCGCACCCGCGATGCGCGCGCCCGCGTCGATGGCGCGCTGTTGCGGGTGCAGGCCGCGAAACGACGGCAGCAGCGAGGGGTGAATGTTGAGCTGGCGGCCGTGCCACGCGCGCACGAAGACGGGCGAGTGCAGCCGCATGAAGCCCGCGTTGCAGACGATGTCCACGCCCGCCTCGCGCAGCGCCGCCACCATCGCCTCGTCGAGCGCCTCGCGCGCAAGGCCCTTGTGCGAGATGACGCGCGTCGCGATGCCGGCGTCGGCGGCGCGCTGGAGGCCGCCCGCGTCCGCCTTGTTCGACAACACGAGCACGATTTCGGCGGGAAAGTCGGGCGCGCGGGCCGCCTCGATCAGCGAGACGAGGTTCGAGCCGCGCCCGGAGATGAGCACGCCGACGCGTTTTTTGGCGACCGTCATTATCTGCCCCCGAGCGATCCGGAGAACAGCACCTGCGGGCTGAGCGACGAACCTTCGGCCCCCTCATTACGAATGAGGTGCTCTCGCGCTTCGATCTCGCCGAGCAGGAACGCGGTTTCGCCCGCCGCCGTAAACGTGTCGATCACCGCGCCCGCATCCTCGCGCGCGGCAACTGCGACGAAACCGACGCCGCAATTGAACGTGCGCAGCATCTCGCTCTGCGCGACGCCGCCCGCAGCCGAAAGCCAGCGGAATACCGGCAGATAGGGCGCCGCGTTGAGGTCGATGCGCGCGGCGAGCGCGGGCGGAAGCACGCGGTTGACGTTGCCTGGAAGCCCGCCGCCGGTGATATGCGCGAAGGCCTTCACGCAGCCGGTGCGATGTGCCGCGAGCGCGGGCTTCACATAGATGCGCGTCGGGTCGAGCAGCGCGCGGCCAAGCGGGCGCGCGGGGTCGAAGGGCGCGGCATCGGCGAAGGACAGGCCGTGATCGCGGATGATCTTGCGCACGAGCGAGAAACCGTTCGAGTGGACGCCGGAGGAGGCGAGGCCGATCACCACGTCGCCCGCCGCCACGTCGTTGCGAGGAAGCAGCGTGCCGCGCTCGGCAGCGCCCACCGCGAAGCCCGCGAGGTCGTAGTCGCCATCGGCATACATGCCCGGCATTTCGGCAGTCTCGCCGCCGATGAGCGCCGCGCCCGCGCGCTTGCAGCCCTCGGCGATGCCCGCGACGATGGCGGTTGCGGTGTCGACATCGAGGCGGCCGGACGCGAAATAGTCGAGGAAGAACAGAGGCTCCGCGCCCTGCACGATGACATCGTTCACGCACATGGCGACGAGATCGATGCCGACCGTGTCGTGAATGCCCGTCTCGATGGCGATCTTCAGCTTCGTGCCGACGCCGTCATTGCCCGCCACGAGCACCGGATCGGTGAAGCCCGCCGCCTTGAGATCGAAAAGGCCGCCGAAGCCGCCCAGCGCCGCGCCCGCGCCCGCCCGCGCCGTAGCCTTCGCCAGCGGCTTGATGCGCTCAACAAGCGCCTCGCCCGCGTCGATGTCGACGCCCGCGCTTTTATAAGAACCGTCCGAATCCGTTGTCATGCTTTCCGCCGCAAGGCTGCCTTACTGCCCCGGCAAAGGCTTGCGGGGGCGTGGTGCACCATTTATGACAGGGGCTAGCATTTTAGCTGCATGGTACACAAGCGCCACAAGCCTTTCGAGCGGGGAGTTCCTTTCATGGCGATGAAAAGGGCGTTGACGAAGGCGGGTGCGTTGCTCGCGCTCGCTTGCTTCGGTCTGGGGCTGGCTGCCGCCGAGGCAACCGCGCAGACGCGCCAGGCAAGCGTGTTCGCGGTGTCGAACGTGAAGGCTTCGGCCGAGGCGGAAAACGCGGTCGAGGCGAAGAAGATCGCGCAAGGACAGGCACAGAGCCGCGCCTTCCGCAAGCTTGTGTCGCGCATCGTGGATTACCGCTCGCAATCGCATATTCCGGATCTCGCGCTGAACGAGATCGAAGCGCTTGTGTCCGATATGGACGTGCGCGGCGAGGGCGTGAGCGGCACCGGCTATGTCGCGACCTTCGGTGTGAGCTTCTCCGAGCGCGCAGTGCAGGCGCTTCTTGCGCGCTACGGTGTAGCCGCCATCACTGACCGCGGGCCGGAGATCCTGATTGTGCCGGTGTATGTGGAGGGCGGGTCCGCGCGCACCGCCGACCGCAACGCCTGGCGCACCGCGCTGACCTCGCTCGACCTCACGCACGCGCTCGTTCCGGCGAAGGTTGCACCCGCGCGCTCGGATATCACCGCCGCGATTGCGAACGCCTACATCGCGAGCCCGGCCGCTACCCTCGAAACGCTCAAGACGCAATATCAGACGCAGCAGATCATGTTCGCGCTGGCCGAAACCGACGGCGATGGCGAAACCATTTCGCTGAAACTCATCGGCCTCGATTCGGGCGGGCAGTTTTCCGTGCAGCGCAAGGTCAAGGCGAAGGATGGCGGCGATGGCACGGCGCTCGACGTGGCGGCCGACCTCGCCTTCGACACGGTTCAGGAGCGGTGGAAACTCGCCCGCGAGGCATCCGCGCCGGCGGCTCCGGCGGTCGCGTCGGACGGCTATGGCGGCACCGCGTCCGCTCCGGATGGCGGAAATTTTGCTCCGGCCTATGGCGGCAGCATGGAAACGCTTCAGGTGACCGCGCTTTATTCGGGGCTGAAGGAGTGGCAGACGATCCGCCGCCAGCTTCAGGGACTTCCGGGTGTGCAGAACTGGGACTTGCGCTCGGTGGATCCGAGGAGCGCCGCGATCGCGTTCGACTTTCCGGGGGGCGCGGCGCGTCTGACCGCGATGGCGGCGGGGCAGGGGCTCGTCGTCGAGAATGGCCCGGATGGGCTCGTGGTGAAAGTGCACTGAGTGAGCTTCGCCCCGCGCGTTCGACACACGGGGCGAAGGTATTGACTGCGCGGAACGCCTACTTCTGCACGCCGGGGATTGCCGGTCCCATGCCGATATTGCGGAAGATCTCCTTCAGCATGCCCTGATCGCGCGTGTAGACGGGCGTTTCGCGGCGGATGAAGTCGAACACCTTGCCGTCTTTCAGCCCGTAATTCGCGATCTGCTCGACCTTGTCCTTCTTGTCGAAATAGACCGCGACAACGCGCCGGTCGATAACTTCCGGCTTCATGAACGCCATCTGCTGCTGAGCGGTCTGCGATACGTAGTAGTAGGTGCCGCCCGCGATGGCCGATTGCGTGTCGGGCGTGCCGAGCGCGAGCACGACCTCGTCCTTCGACATGCCGACGCGAACCTGATTCAGGTCTTCATCCTGAAATTGGTGCCCCTGCTTGATGACGTTGCCTGCGCAGCCCGGCAGAGTGAAGCATGCGGCGGCAAGCGCCGACGACATCGCGACAGCCCTGACGAGGGCCTTCGCCCGCAGGCGCTTTCGTCCAAAATCCTTCGAGGATTGATTTGACATTTCGCCCCCAAATTTGCTGTTTGCTGTCAGCGCCTCGCGTTCCGACCAAACATGCCCCGACGTGATTGCACCCTTTTTGGATGCGATTAAGGCTTTATAAGGTACGTTGCCCCCAAGAGCGAAAACTGGAGTCAGGCCGAACGATGTTCCGTTGGTTTGCTGAGCGCTCAGCTCGCCGTGAGGCCGCTGAGAAAATATACGATTCGATAGTCGCGCAATCGCGCAATCCGGTTTTCTATGTGCGATGCGGGGTGCCTGACACGCTGTCGGGCCGCTTCGACATGCTCGTCATCCACATGTTCATCGTCATGCAGAACCTGAAGCTTGGCGCGAACGAGGGCAAGCTTCTCGGCAAGGAAATCATCGAGGCTTTCGTGCGCGAGATGGACAGCATGGTGCGCGACCTCGGTATCGCCGACGCCTATGTGGCGCAGGAAGTTCGCAAGATCGCCGACCTTTTCTATCGCCAGTTGGTGGTCTATACGAACGCCGCCGAGCAGAAGAACAAGGCAGCGCTCGCTGAGGCGATCTGGAAGAGCTTCCAGTCCGGCGACGAGAACGCCAATGTCGCCGCCGACGAACTCGCCGACTACATCTTTCATTCCATAAAAAATGTTGGGGAAATGCCGCTCAACATGCTCCTGCAGGGGCACCTGAATTTCCCGGAAGTCTACGGCTTGAAGCAGGCGGTCTGACGATGCTGAAAACACAGCCGCTCCCATGGGCGATCGACACGCATACGCTGACGCGCGCCGTCGAGACTGTCGCATTCGAGGCGGACGCCGCCGAGCGTGCGGCTCTAGGCGCTTATGCGGAGGTCCGCGAGATCAAGAAATTCGCGGCCGGCGTTCAGGTGATCGGGCTCAACGGCGGCCGCTATCGGGTCAGCGGACGGCTTGAGGCCGACATCGTGCAGGCCAGCGTTGTCGACCTCGCCGACGTGCCCGCCACGCTCGACGAGCGCTTTCAGGTGGAATTCTGGCCGCCGGAGCTGATCGAGGGCAACGGCGAGGATGAGCCGTCCTTCGAAGCGGAGCCACCCGAGGCGCTTTCTGGCGCGAAGATCCCCATCGGCGCTTTCCTCTGCGAGTTGTTTTCGGTTTCGCTCGAACCCTATCCGCGCAACGAAGGCGACAGTTTCGCCTGGCAGGCGCCGGACGAAAGCAACGCGCACCCCTTCGCGGAGCTTATCCGCCTTCGGCCGAAGACCGGCGACGACGGGGATGGATAAGAAGACGCAGACCGGGATCGCGGCGATCTTTTTCGTTGTCACAAAACCGTTATACAGTATGGTGCCGCGTCTATCTAAAGAGGGTTAAAGCCCGACAGGGCAAGTGCGGGGCTTCTGGTTTCAAGCATGGGAACGCCAATCACGATTGCGCTCGACGCGATGGGAGGAGATTTTGGCCCGTCCGTGGTGATACCGGCTGCGGCGCTCTCGCTCATCCGGCATCCCGAGACGCGATACATCATTTTCGGTCGCGAAGACGAGATCCGCGCGCATCTGTCAAAAGATTCGCCGCTGGCTGCCGTCTCGAAGATCGTTCACTCGGAGGTCGCCATTGCGATGGACGACAAGCCGAGTCAGGCGCTCCGCTACGGCCGCTGGAAGAGCAGCATGTGGATGGCGCTCGAAGCTGTGAAGCAGGGCGAGGCGCAAGCCGCCGTCTCCGCAGGCAACACCGGCGCGCTGATGGCGATGTCGAAATTCTGCCTGCGCATGCTGCCCGGTATCGAGCGGCCCGCCATCGCGGCGCTCTGGCCGACCCTCAGGAGCGAGAGCATCGTGCTGGATGTCGGCGCGAATGTCGGTGCGACCGCCAAGGGCCTCGTCGATAACGCCAATATGGGCGCGGCTTTGGCTCGCGCGCTGTTCCAGGTGGAGAAGCCGACGATTGGCCTTCTCAACATCGGCTCCGAGGAAGTGAAGGGGCTCGAAGAGATCAAGCGGGCGGCGGCGGCACTGAAGGCGCCGGGGCTGCCCATCACCTATTACGGCTTCGTCGAAGGCAGCGACCTCGGCAAAGGCGTTGTGGATGTGGTCGTCACCGAAGGCTTCGCGGGCAATATCGCGCTCAAGACGGCAGAGGGCACCGCGAAGCAGATCGGCGCCTATCTCAAGGCCGCGATGACGCGCTCGCTGATGTCGAGGCTGGGCGCGGTGCTTGCGCAGGGGGCCTTCAAGGCGCTCCGCGCGAAGATGGACACGCGCACCATGAACGGCGGCATGTTCCTCGGATTGAATGGCGTTGTAATAAAAAGTCATGGCGGTGCGGACGCGGTGGGCTTTGCAAGCGCCATTGACCTGGGCTACGACATGGCAGCCAGTGGTCTGGTCGCGGATATTCAGCGCGGCGTCGAGAGCTTCCACAACGCTCTCCAGGCCAAACCGGAACAAGCCCTGAAAGCGGTTGCCCAGTGAAACAAACTAGATCGGTCGTCTTAGGCTGCGGGTCGTATCTCCCGGAGCGCGTGCTCACCAATCAGGATCTGGCGCGCATCGTCGATACGTCGGACGAGTGGATCAGCGATCGGACCGGCATCAAGACGCGCCATATCGCCGCCGACGGCGAGATGACTTCGGACCTCGGCATCGCGGCGGCGCGCGCGGCGCTCGATCACGCGGGCATCGACCCGCAGTCGCTCGATTTCATCATTCTGGCAACCTCCACGCCCGACAACACCTTTCCCTCGACCGCGACGACGATCCAGGCGGGCCTCGGCCTCACCCACGGCTTCGCCTTCGACGTGCAGGCGGTGTGCTCGGGGTTCGCCTATGCGCTGGCGACGGCGGACAACTTCATCAGGGCAGGGCAAGGCAAGCGCGGTCTCGTGATCGGCGCGGAGACGTTTTCCCGCATCCTCGACTGGGAGGACCGCGGCACCTGCGTGCTGTTCGGCGACGGCGCGGGCGCGGTGGTTCTCGAAGCGACGCAAGTGCAAGACCCGATGCGCGAACGCTGCATCATCGGCTCGATGCTGTTCTCGGATGGCCGCCACAAGGACAAGCTCTATGTGGACGGCGGCCCGTCCTCCACGCAGACGGTCGGTCATCTGCGCATGCAGGGCAAAGAGGTTTTCCGCTTTGCCGTCAATGCGATCTCGGATGTGGTCGAGCGCACCCTCGCCGCTCACAACCTTCGTCCGAGCGATATCGACTGGTTCGTCCCGCATCAGGCCAACAAGCGCATCCTCGACGGCACGGCGAAAAAGGTCGGCATAGCCGAGGAGAAAATCGTCATCACGCTGGACCGCCACGGCAACACGTCTGCGGCCTCAATTCCACTTGCGCTTTCGACCGCCGTTCACGATGGCCGGATCAAGCGCGGCGACCTCGTTTTGTTCGAGGCTATGGGTGGCGGCTTCACCTGGGGCGCCAACCTCGTTCGGTGGTAGCCCCCGAACTTTCACAACATAGGGTCAACAAACAGTCTCCCTGCGGCATTTTTGCCCAAAAATATCTGTTTCCAAAGGGATTTTTACAAGATTAGTGTTTGCTATGGTCCGGGCCGAGCGTTAACATTGTATGCGCTTCGTTCTATGGGGAGGGACACGGCGCGTCATGGCGCTTAACGGGAAAACACTGACCCGAGCCGACTTGGCTGAGGCAGTCTTCGAGAAAGTCGGCCTACCTCGCAACGAGGCAGCTGAACTTGTAGAGTTAGTTCTCAAACAAATCGTTTACGCGCTTGAGCGTGGCGAACCAATCAAGCTTTCATCCTTCGGTTCGTTTGGACTTCGTCAGAAATCCGAACGCGTGGGGCGTAATCCGAAAACCGGCGAGATCGTTCCGATCACGCCGCGCCGCGTTATCGTGTTCAAAGCCAGCAATATCATGAAGGACCGGATCAACGCCGGTCTGGCCAAGGTGGTGCCTCCTCCGCCTGCGGTGAAGATTGCGCCGGCGAAGACGACCACGAAGGCGGGGGCGAAAACGGCAGCCGCCTCGAAGGCTGGGGAAACGGCGAAACCGAAGCCCGCGAAGGCGTCGGCAAAAGCGGCTCCTGTCGAAGAAAAGCCTTCGCCCGAGCAGTTGGCACCGAAGGTCGAAGCGAAGCCGAAAGCTGCGAAGGCGGACGTCGCGAAGCCGGCAACAAAGGCTGCACCGAAGTCTGCTGCGAAAGAGGCGTCTCCGAAGCCGGTTGTCTCGAAGGCCGCCGCAAAAAGCGACGCTGACAAGACGAAAGCGGAGGATGCCGCGCCGAAACGTGCGAGCGCCCCCAAAGCCTCATCGTCAAAGAAGCGCGTCGTCTCGTCCTGATTGGCGCGTTATAGTGAAATCGGCCCGTTACAATGCTTGACGGGCGGGCCGATTGCCCGCAAAGTGCGCGGCAACGGAGCGTAGCGCAGCCCGGTTAGCGCACCGGTCTGGGGGACCGGGGGTCGGAGGTTCAAATCCTCTCGCTCCGACCATTTTCCTCTCTTCATCGACTGATTTTGCGTTTCCGCAAGGTGAACTGGCGGCGTGTTCCTGCGGCATTTTCAAATGGAATATGGCGATGGAATTCATTATCGCGGGCATTGCTCTCGTAATAGGTTTCATAGTCGGGGTTAAAGCGTCTCAGTCATCCAGCGGACGAGTTCTGGAACACGTTCTGATTGCCCAAGCTCACGATAGGCATAACCTTCTTGCGACACTTCAACGTGAGCTTGCCAATTTGCTGATATGGCGCGATCCTGAGCGCTTCAAGTGCCTATACGAGGCATTATTGGCGGAAATTTCCACATATAAGGACATGAGCGCTCGGTCGCTACAGCAAAAGATTGATGCTCTGTCCGCGAAGTATCCCCACTACGAAGACTTCGATGTGTTTAGAACCAGATCCTATATTCTGTACCCAGATGCCCTCGGCTTCCGCACGTTTGAGGATTTAGAGCGGTACTATTCCGATATCTATTTTTTTCAGGCTCTCATGATTGCAAGAGATCCAAAATGGAAATGGTTCCAGTCGGCTAGCGCTAAGGAATTTAATCATCTATCGGAATATGTTCAGAGCTTGCAGGATACGAAGTTATGCCTCGCCATGGATTATTGCGTGGGTGAATTCTATAGGCGTGATGCTGCCATTGACTGCACCTATGAAACCAACAGTTTCGTCGTGAAACGCATCTCTCACTTTGCAGAAAATCGGCTTGGTATCTTTTTCAAAGACACCAAGGAATACGCGATATACGGGGCCTATGTTTCGGATAGAGTGCTTCCAGACGGCTCTCCAAAAGTTTATTACAGTTATTTCCGCTCGGATGAACGCTTCCACTCAGAAGTGTCTCTCGACATTCTTCATGGCGTTGCCGACTGGAGACGTTTCCCGAGCGGTCGGAGCTATCCTGCGTGAATTCTCGCTCGTTTAAGGCCACTTCACCACGGGCGGCATCGACGACAGAATCGAGTCGACATTGCCGCCGGTCTTGAGCCCGAAGACCGTGCCGCGGTCGTAGAGCAGGTTGAACTCCACATAGCGGCCGCGCCGGACGAGCTGCTCCTCACGGTCGGCTTCGCTCCAGGGCGTGTGCATGTTGGCCCGGATGAGCTTCGGCACGACGGCAAGGAATGCGCGCCCCACGTCCTGCGTGAAGGCGAAGTCGGCGTCCCAGTCGCCGGAGTTGTGATAGTCGTAGAAGATGCCGCCAAGGCCGCGCGCCTCCTGCCGGTGGGGCAGGTAGAAGTACTCGTCGCACCATTCCTTGTAGCGGCTGTAATCGGCGACCGGGTGCTTGAGGCAGGCCGAGCGAAACGCGGCGTGAAAGTCGAGCACGTCCGGGTCTTCCACGCGCCGCCGTTTCGACAGCATCGGTGTAAGGTCCGATCCGCCGCCGAACCACCATTTCGATGTCACGATGAAGCGCGTATTGAGGTGGACGGTTGGCACATTCGGGTTGCGCATGTGCGCGATCAGCGAGATTCCGGACGCGCGAAAGCGGGGGTCTTCCTCGGAGCCGGGAATTTGTGCACGAAACTCGGGCGCGAATTCACCGTGGACGGTCGAAACATGCACGCCGACTTTCTCGAAGACGCGGCCATGCAACATGGCCATGGTTCCGCCGCCGCCATCCTCGCCGGTATGGTCGGTGCGTCTCCACGGTTTCTTCTCGAAACGTCCCGGCGGCAGACTGGCATGCGGACCGCTCTTCAGCTCGTCCTCGATCCGCTCGAACTCGTTGCAGATGTCGTTGCGCAGCGATGCAAACCAGACCCGCGCTTTTGACATTTCGGGGTGGAACGGACCGGAGTTATCCAGAGGAGAGGTCTGCGGTTTTGGCATTGCAGGTATGCGAATTGAACTGTGTCTCGGCATTGCGCCTCCGGCGCTTGGCGTTCTGAAAAGGAGAATCGCGTCCTTTCTACAGGAAACGTGAAAAACCGCCAGTCTGGCCAAGGGCTTCACCGAGCACCATGGCCATGGATACTGCTACATTCAGCGACCGAAGGCTTTGCTGCATGGGAATCCGGACCCGCAGATGCGCGCTTTCGTAGACTTTGTCCGGCACTCCGGCGCTCTCACGACCGGCCAGAATGACGTCTGCATCGCGATACAACACATCGTGATAGGGCGTCGCGCCCTTCGTCGTCATCAAAACCAGCCTTGCGCCGCTTGCATTGATATTGTTTAAGAAAAGTTCAAAAGAAGCATGGCGTTGCACCGTCACCTTGTCGTAGTAATCAAGGGCTGCGCGTCGAAGCGCGCGGTCGGACAAATCGAACCCGCAAGGCTCGATAATGTCGACTGCGACGTTTAGACATGCCGCCATACGCAAGATCGTGCCTGTATTTTGCGGAATGTCTGGTTGATATAACGCTACACGCATCAGGAGCGGTTCCCGTGGATGGTCGAGCTAAATTGTGCCATGGACACGGAAATCGATTGCATGCATAAGAGCACGATTTTTTCGCTCCCGCAAAACGTCCTACAAGGTTGAACTTCCGATGGCCACAACATACGACGGTGATCAAGGCGACGTGTCGCGCCGTGATTTCATCTATCTCGCAACCACGGCATTCGCGGCTGTCGGAGCGGCCGCCGCGCTCTGGCCGCTGATCGATCAGATGAACCCAGACGCGTCTGCGCTCTCGCTCGCGTCGATCGACGTCGATCTGACGCCGGTGCCGGAAGGCGCCGCGATCACCGTGCTCTGGCGCGGCAAGCCGGTCTTCATCCGTCACCGCACGGCTGAAGAAATCAAGAAGGCTCAGGCCGTTCAGGTCGCCGAGCTGAAAGACCCCTATGCCGAGGTTCTCGGTGCGCCCTCCGATCTGCCCGCCACCGATGCAAATCGCACGAAGGACGGCAAGTCGCAGTGGCTCGTGCTGATCGGCATTTGCACCCATCTCGGCTGCGTTCCGAAGGGCCAGGCTCCGGGCGACGAAAAAGGCCCGTATGGCGGCTGGTTCTGCCCATGTCACGGTTCGATGTACGACACCGCCGGGCGAATTCGCCAGGGACCGGCGCCGCGCAATCTCGACGTCCCGCCGTACCAGTTCACGGCGGACACAAAGATTCTGATCGGCTAGTTCCCGCCATTCCGAGAAGGTTTTTCTGAAATGTCCCACGCTTCCACCTACGAACCGAAAACATCGGTAACGCGCTGGCTCGACGCGCGGTTGCCGATCATCCGCTTCATAGCGGATTTCATGGTCTTCCCAACGCCGCGCAATCTCAACTACCTCTGGACCTTCGGCGCGATCCTCGCGTTCATGCTCATCGCCCAGATCGTCACGGGCGTTATCCTCGCGATGCACTTCGCGCCCAACACGGCGCTGGCGTTCGACTCGGTCGAAAAGATCATGCGCGACGTGAACTACGGCTGGCTGCTCCGCTACGCTCATGCGGTCGGCGCGTCGATGTTCTTCCTCGCCGTCTATATCCACATGTTCC